>CAMFHW010000386.1 GCA_945952175.1 uncultured Phenylobacterium sp.
TCGCCAACGCCACCGGTCCCACCGCCTTGCTGAACTCGATCGTGCCCGACGCGATCAAGAACCCGGTGGATCCGAAGTCCTACGACGCCTACGGCACCCATGACGACCTGAAGCATGTGGTCGACCAGGGCCTGTCGGCCACCATCGACTACAAGACGCCCTGGCTGGGCGGCGCCAAGCTGACCTCGGTCACCGCCTGGCGCGACTGGAAGAGCCAAGGCGGCGGCGACACCGACGGCACCCTGGTGGACGTGCTGTACGGCCCGGCCGAGAACGCGGCCAATCCGGGCTTCGTGCAGTTCAAGCAGTTCAGCCAGGAAATCCGCCTGGCCGGCGAGACCGACAAGCTGAACTGGCTGGTCGGCGGCTTCTTCTCGCACGAGAAGCTGACCCAGCACACGCGGCTGGTCTACGGCACCCAGTTCGAGCAGTACGCCAGCGGCCTGCTCGGCGGGACCCTGTCGTCGGTGTTCAGCGGCCGTCCGCTGGGCACGACCTTCCTGGCCGGCGAAGGCCAGAACGACACCTACCAGCAGACCGAGAACGGCGCGGCGATCTTCACCAACAACAGCTACAAGATCACCGACAAGCTGACGGTGACGGTGGGCGCCCGCTACACCTGGGAACAGAAGGACCTCGTCAGCGCCTGGAACAACACCGACGGCGCGGTGGGCTGCTCGACCGCGCTCGCGCGTTCGGCGGGTCTGCCGGTCATCGCCGGCGGCGCCATCGTCCGCGCCGGCGGCCTGATGGGCACGGGCCCCTACAGCCTGCTGTGCGGCACCTTCCAGAACCCGCTGTTCGGCAAGGTCGGCCTGAACACCCAGCACCTGAAGGAAGACAAGGCCACCGGCACCATCAAGCTGGACTACCGGTTCACGCCGGAGACCCTGGCCTATGCGTCCTACGCCCGCGGCTACAAGGCCGGCGGCTTCAACCTGGACCGCATCGCCCAGCCGACCCAGACCGTGGCCGGCGTCGCCGCCGCCCCCGTGCTGGACACCAGCTTCAAGCCGGAAACCGTCGACTCCTACGAACTGGGCGTGAAGAACACCCTGTTCAACCGCACGGTCCTGCTGAACGCGACCCTGTTCTATCAGGAGTTCCAGGACTTCCAGCTGAACAGCTTCAACGGCCTGGTGTTCAACGTCACCTCGGTGCCGAAGGTCATCTCGCGCGGCGTCGACGCGGACTTCATGTGGTTCACGCCGGTCGAGGGCCTGTCGGTCTCCAGCGGCCTGACCTATGCGGAGACCTACTATCCGACCAGCGACGCCAGCGTCCTGGGCAAGGCCGCGCCGGGCGCCACGCCGACCGGCAACCAGCGCCTGCCGGGCTCGCGCCTGTCCCTGGCTCCGCTGTGGTCGGCCTCGGCCGCGGTGACCTACGAGCACCCAGTCACCGAGAACCTGGTCGGCCGCTTCAACGTCAACGCCAAGTACCAGTCGTCCTACAACACCGGTTCGAACCTCGACCCGGTGAAGAACCAGCCCGGCTTCACCCTGGTGAACGCCCGGGTCGGCATCGGGCCGCAGAACAAGCGCTGGCTGGTCGAGGCCTGGGCCCAGAACCTGTTCAACCAGTACTACACCCAGGTCGGCTTCGACGCGGTCGCCCAGACCGGCTCGTATGACGCCTTCCTCGGCCTGCCGCGGACCTACGGCATGACCCTGCGGGTCAGTTACTAGGACGCTCGCGCGGTCGCCGCCTTTCCCTCTCCCGCTTGCGGGATAGGGTAGGGTGAGGGCCGGAGCCAAGCGGAGGTCTTCGGGCGGGCGGGGCGAATGCTGCACGTCAGCGGCCCCCTCACCCTACCCTCTCCCCCAGTGGGGGAGAGGACAAGAGATCGGCGCGGCCCTTGGGATATCCCGAGGGCCGCGTTCGTTTTTGGGGGCGACTAGATTGAAGACCCAATCAACCGCTTGAAATCACATGTCTCGCCGTCATGGCCGGGCTTGTCCGGGCCACCCATGATCTCCGCGACAGGAGATTTGTCTGAGGCTCGGGCGCGTATGGGTCGCCGGCACAAGGCCGGCGATGACGTCAGGGAGAGAGGCGGCGTCTTGCGATGGGATCTTCGGCCTAGACCTCGGCCGAGCCGCCGTCGCAGGGGATGACGGCGCCGGTGGTGTAGGCGCTGGCGCGGCTGGACAGGAAGATCGCGACGCCGGCGATGTCCTCCGCCGTGCCGATGCGGCCGCGCGGGTTGGACTTGGCGATGGCGTCGCCGGCGCGGGCCAGGGTGGCGGCCATCATGTGGCTCTGGAAGGGGCCGGGCGCGATGGCGTTGACCAGGATGTGCTCGGGCGCCAGCCGCTTGGCCAGGTGGCGGGTCAGCATGATGCAGCCGGCCTTGGAGGTGGAATAGGCGTAGGTCTCCAGGCCCGGAGGCTCGATGCCGTTCACCGAGGCGATGTTGATCACCCGGCTGGGGGTCTCGTGGGTGGCGGCGGCGCGCAGCTGGGGCAGCAGCTTCTGGGTCAGGAAGAAGACCGACTTCACATTCAGGTCGACGGTCTTGTCCCAGCCGTCCTCGGGGAACTCGTCGATCGGCGCGCCCCAGGTGGCGCCGGCGTTGTTCACCAGCACGTCGAGCTTGGGTTCACGCTCGGCGATGGCGGCGGCCAGGCCTTGGATGCCGGCCATGCCGCCGAGATCGAAGGGCAGGGAGATGCAGGTCCCGTACTTGGACAGCTCCTCGGCCAGGCCATCGCAGACATTGGCCTTGCGCGAGGAGATGTAGACCTTGGCGCCGTTCTCCACGAAGCCGCGGGCGATCATCTCGCCGATCCCGCGGCTGCCTCCCGTGACCAGGACGACCTTGCCTTCGACGTTGAAAAGCTGCTTCACGAATGGGCTCCAGATTTAGAATATGCGGTATGGCCGCCATTCTAGACCGAGTGCGGGCGCGCGCGCATAGCCCTCAAGCGATCGCCTCGGCGAGCCAGGTTCCGTAGACGCCTTCGTGGGTGTGTTCGAGCAGCCGGAAGCCGGCGTCCTCGATCATGCGGGTGATGACCCAGGCGAAGGTCGAGTGCTCCTCGCGGACATGGCAGGCGACGTCTTCGCGGGTGTAGCCGGTCTCCCGCGTCATCCAGCCGATCCAGCTTTCGACCGCCAGCGGCAGGTCGTCCGGCCGGCCGGAGAAGGCCACGTCGCGCACATAGATGCGTCCGCCGGGCTTCAGCGCGTCGCGCATGCGGGTGAAGGCCACGGCCTTCCACATGTCGGGCAGGTGGTGCAGGGCGGCCTTGGTGACGATCAGGTCGAGGTCGCCGGAGGCCGCGAAGGTGAGGAAGCCGGCGCGCTCGAAGGCGATGTTGGCGAGGCCGATGTCGGCGGCCCTCGCCCGGGCGCGGGACAGCATCTGGGCCGAGACGTCGATGGCGCGCACCGAGCGGGCGATGCGGGCGGCCTCGCAGGCCAGGAGGCCGGTGCCGCAGCCGATGTCCGCCACGGCGGCCTGGCGGTTCACACCCAGCCGCAGGAGCAGCATGCGGTCGGCGGCGGCCGAGCCGCGCTGGCGGTCGTCATAGGTCTGAACCTCGGCGGGGTCCTCGAAATCGAGGCCGACCTGCTTGAGGTCGTCGTACCACCAGTCGGGTTGGGTCATCGGAAGCTCCATCTGCGGAAGGGGCGCGGATGGAGGGAGCGGTCTCGCCGATCCAGCCGCGCAGGCGGGGATCGGGAGGTGCGGACGCCTAGAGAGGCGCGCGCCGACCCGGCCCCGGGGAGGGGCTAGCTACGATCGCGATATTGGCGACGAGGCGGGTCATGGAGAGAGCGTAGCCGCACATCCCCATATCGCCAAGCGGATTGCGGATCAGACGATCCGCGACCCTTCCTTGCCCCAGTAGGCGTCGCGGATGAGGCGCTTGTAGAGCTTGCCGGTCGGGTGACGCGGCAGCTCCTGCATGAAGTCGAGGATGCGCGGGCTCTTCACGTGGGAGAGGTTGGCGCGGCAGAAGGCCATGAGCTCGGCCTTGAGCTCGTCGCCGGCCTCGGCCCAGTTCATGGGCTGGATGACCGCGGCGACCTGCTCGCCCATCTCTTCGTGCGGCGCGCCGACCACGGCGGCGTCGGCGACCTTTGGGTGGGTGATCAGCAGGTTCTCGAGTTCCTGCGGATAGATGTTCACCCCGCCCGAGATGATCATGAAGCTCTTGCGGTCGGTGAGGTAGAGGAAGCCCTCCTCGTCGGCCCAGCCCACGTCGCCGAGGGTGGTCCAGCCGTGCTGGTTGGTGTTCTCGCGGATCTTGTCCGGGGCGTTGTGGTAGGTGAGCGGCGCGCCGCCGGCGAAATAGACCACGCCTTCGCTGCGGGGCGGCAGGGGTTCGCCCTCCTCGTCGCAGATCTTGAGCTCGCCCATGACCGCGCGGCCGACCGTGCCCTTGTGGGTCAGCCAGTCGTGCGGGCCGACATAGCAGAAGCCGTTGCCCTCGGAGCCGGCGTAGTACTCGTGGATCACCGGGCCCCACCAGGCGAGCATCTGCTCCTTGACCGGCACCGGGCAGGGGGCGGCGGCGTGGACCGCCGAGCGC
>CAMFHW010000387.1 GCA_945952175.1 uncultured Phenylobacterium sp.
ATCTCGGCCTGGCCGTCGAGCAGGCCCTGGAGGCGGGCTGAGGCTTAATTCGGGGACAGGTTGATCAATTCGCCCTGAGGCTTCCTGTCGGCGGCCGCGGATGTGGCGCGAATTGATCAACCTGTCCCCGAATTAGGCCCTGCTGAGTCAGGGGGGAACTGCTAGCCTCCCTTCGCAAGCAGGGAGCGCCGCCATGACCACCGCCTACGACTTCGACTTCAAGACCATCGACGGCGCGCCGCTGCCGATGACGACCTTCAAGGACAAGGTGGTCCTGGTGGTGAACACCGCCTCGGCCTGCGGGCTCACGCCCCAGTACGACGGGCTGGAAAAGCTCTACACCGACTACAAGGACAAGGGGCTGGTGGTCCTGGGCGTGCCCTGCAACCAGTTCATGGGCCAGGAGCCGGGCACGGAAGCCGAGATCAAGAGCTTCTGCGAGACCCGCTTCGGCGTCGACTTCCCGCTCACAGCCAAGGAGGACGTGAAGGGCGAGACCGCCCATCCGTTCTACAAGTGGGCCCTGGAAACCCTGGGTGAGCCCGCCGATCCGGCCTGGAACTTCCACAAGCTGCTGGTCGGCAAGGACGGCAAGCTGATCCGCGCCTTCGGACCGCGCACCGAGCCCATGGCCGACGAGATCACCGGCGCGATCTCCGCGGCGCTGTAGCCGCCATGGCTCACGACCACGACGGCCATCATCACCACCATGACGGCGAGGGCCAGGAGCCCCCGTCGGACATGGCCCTGCGGGTCAAGGCGCTCGAGACCCTGCTGGTCGACAAGGGTCTGGTCGATCCGGCCGCGCTCGACGCCATCATCGACACCTACGAGCACAAGGTGGGGCCGCGGAACGGCGCCCGCGTGGTCGCGAGAGCCTGGAGCGATCCGGCCTACAAGGCCCGGCTGATGGCCGACGCCACCGCCGCGATCGCCGAGCTCGACTATGAGGGCCGCCAGGGCGAGCACATGGTGGTCGTGGAGAACACGCCGGAGGTCCACAACCTCGTCGTCTGCACCCTCTGCTCCTGCTACCCCTGGCCCGTGCTGGGCCTGCCGCCGGTCTGGTACAAGTCCGCCCCCTATCGCAGCCGCGCCGTGATCGACCCACGGGGCGTCATGGCCGAGTTCGGCACGACCGTGCCCGACGACATCGAGATCCGCGTCTGGGACTCCACCGCCGAGGTCCGCTACCTGGTCCTGCCGGAGCGCCCGGCCGGGACCGAGGGCCTCGACGAGGCGGCGCTCGCCGAGCTGGTCACCCGCGACGGCATGATCGGGGTTCGGCGACTGTGAACGGCATCCACGACATGGGCGGCATGCACGGCATGGGCCCGATCGCGCCCGAGGCCGACGAGCCGGTGTTCCACGCCGACTGGGAAGCCAAGGTGCTCGCCCTGAACCTCGCCTCCAATTCCGGTTGGAATATCGACGCCGGCCGCCACCAGATCGAGCTGATCCCGGCGCCCGACTATCTGCGGATGACCTATTACGAGAAGTGGTTCCGCCGGGTTCAGGAGCTGCTGGTCATCCACGGCGCGATCACGCCTGAAGAATTGGCGAGCGGCCGGCCCGATCCGGGCGCCGAACGCAAGGCGCCGCGGCTACCCGCCGCCATGGTCGGGCCGGTCCTGCGGCGCGGCGGTCCCGCCACCCGCGAGGTCGACATCGCCCCGGCTTTCCAGCCCGGCGACCGCGTCCGCGCCAAGGACCTCAACCCCACCGGCCACACCCGCCTGCCGCGCTACGCCAAGGGCCGGGTAGGGACGGTGGTCCGCGACCATGGCGTCCACGTCTTCCCCGACACCAACGCCCACTTCCAGGGCGAGCACCCGCACCACCTCTATTCGGTGCGTTTCGAGGCGCGCGAACTGTGGGGTGAGACGGCCGGCGCGCGTGACGCGGTCTATGTCGACCTGTGGGAGAGTTATCTTGAGCGGGCCTGATCTCGCGCCGGAGGACCTGGCGGCCCTGCCGCGCCTGCCGGTCGACGCCGAGGGACCGGTCTTCGCCGAGCCCTGGCAGGCCCAGGCCTTCGCCATGGCCGTCCAGCTGCACCGCGCCGGCGCCTTCACCTGGACCGAATGGGCCGCCGCCCTGGCCGACGAGCTGAAGGGCGCGAACGACGACGGCTCCCACTATTACGAGCACTGGCTGAAGGCGCTCGAAGGGCTGGTCACCGGCCGTGGGCTCGCCAGCCACGAGGCCCTGCACGACATGAAGCATGCCTGGGAAGACGCCTACCGCCGCACCCCGCACGGCAAGTCGGTGGAGCTCTAGGTCGCCGCACCGAAACTTCATCGGAGCTTAGCGCCCCCGTCACATGGCGGGTCCACAGCCGCCCCCTCTTTTGATTTGGGGGTTTCGAGTCATGCGTGTTTCCGGCTTCAAGGCGGGTCTGTGGGCGACGGCGGCGGTGTTCGCCCTGGCGGGGGCGGCGCGCGCCGACGACGCGGCGAACGCCGAGGGCGCGACCTCGGTCGACGAGGTGGTGGTCACCGGCACCCGTGAAGCCTCGCGCACCTCGTTCACGGCGCTCGCGCCCGTCGACGTGTTGTCGGAGAAGGCGCTGAAGTCCTCGATGAGCGCCCAGATCGGCGAAAGCCTCGCCCAACTCGCGCCGTCCTTCAACGTCCAGCGCCTCCCCACCTCGGACGGCCTGCAGTTCGTCCGTCCGGCGACCCTGCGCAACCTGTCGCCCGACGAGACCCTGGTCCTGATCAACGGCAAGCGCTTCCACCGCTCGGCCTTCCTCGGCGCGCGCGGCGCCCAGGCGCCCGACCTGGCCCAGATCCCGTCCTACGCCATCCAGCACATCGAGGTGCTGCGCGACGGCGCCTCGGCCCAGTATGG
The DNA here is from genome assembly GCA_945952175.1 of uncultured Phenylobacterium sp. Lineage (GTDB taxonomy): Bacteria > Pseudomonadota > Alphaproteobacteria > Caulobacterales > Caulobacteraceae > Phenylobacterium. Next base: position 2,854 of record CAMFHW010000387.1, read on the forward strand.
CTCCGACGCCATCGCCGGCGTCATCAACATCATCCTGAACGACCAGCCGGGGATCACCGCCTACGGTCAGGGCTCGCAGTTCTACAAGGGCGACGGCACGACCTGGCAGGGCGGCCTGCGCGGGGGAATGGCGCTCGGCGACGGCGGCGAGCTGTCGGCCACGGTCGAGTGGACCCGGGCCGATCCGACCTCGCGCACCCGCCAGCGGCCGGACGCCATCGCCTTCCAGGCCGCCAATCCCACCGTGCACGTCGACAATCCCGTCCAGAACTGGGGCAATCCGGAGCTCGAGACCTATCGCCTGGCCGTGAACGGCAGCCTGCCGCTGGGGCCGGCGGAGCTCTACGGCTTGGGCACCGCCGCCAAGACCGATGGCGTCAACGACATCAACTGGCGAAATCCCTCGGCCAACCCGACCATCTTCAACACCACCACGATCTTCCCGGGCTGGAACCTGAAGACCCTCTATCCGGGCGGCTTCACCCCGCATGAAGGCATCCATGGCCGTGACGTCCATCTCGTGGCCGGCGCGCGCTCGAACGGCGAGGGCAAGTTCACCTGGGACCTGTCGGCCTCCTATGGCCGCAACCAGAGCGACTTCTTCCTGAACAACTCGATCAACGCCTCATTGGGTCCGAACAGCCCGACGTCGTTCAACCTCGGCCGCCTGGTGCAGGAGGAGGTCAACCTCAACGCCGACGGCGTCTATCGCCTGGATGTCGCGGGCCTTGCCGAGCCGCTCAACATCGCCTTCGGCGCCGAGCGCCGGGTCGAGACCTATGAGATCCACGCTGGCGATCCCGCCTCCTACGCGGTCGGCCCCGGCGCGGCGGCGGGCCTGGCGCCCAACTCCAACGGCTTCCCGGGCTGGAGCACGACCCAGGCCGGAACCTGGGACCAGACCAGCTACGCGGCCTATGTCGACCTCGAGGCCCAGATCACGGAGCGCTGGAGCGCCGGCGTCGCCGGCCGCTACGAGGACTTCTCGGAGTTCGGCGACACCCTCAACGGCAAGGTGGCGACCCGCTTCGCGATCACCCCGGACCTCGCGCTGCGGGCCTCCTATTCGACCGGATTCCGCGCCCCGACCCCGGCCCAGCTCAACTCGACCAGCACCTCCCAGGGCCTCGACACCGTGACCCTGCTGCTGTTCACCAGCGGACGCCTCTCGCCGTTGAACCCGGTGGCCGCCTTCCTGGGCGCCAAGCCGCTGCAGCCGGAAGAATCCGAGACCCTGACCGGCGGCCTGGTCTGGCGTAACGACCTGGGCTTCTCGGGCTCGATCGACCTCTACCAGATCGATGTCAGCAAGCGCTTCTCGACCTCGGCCTCGATCACCGTGACCCCGGCGATCCGCGCCCAGCTGGTGGCGCTCGGCGTGCCCGGCGCTTCGGCCTTCACCTCGATCAGCTGGTTCACCAACGACTTCGACACCCGCACCAAGGGTGTCGATATCGTGGGCTCCTACACCCACCAGTTCGCGCCCGGCCGGCTCGATCTGACCGCCGCCTACAACTACAACGAAACGACTGTGACCAAGGGTTCGCTGAGCGCCAGCGCCACCCAGAAGCGGCTGTTCGAGGAGTCGCGGCCGAAGCAGAACCTGACCGGTTCGGCCACCTGGACCACCGGCCCGTTCGAGTTCATGGGCCGGGTCCGCTACTACGGCAAGTGGACGGACTCCAC
>CAMFHW010000388.1 GCA_945952175.1 uncultured Phenylobacterium sp.
CGGCGGCGGCGGCGCGCGGCTCGGCCAGGCGGGGCGGGAGGGGGGGGGGGGCGGCGGGGCCGGGCGCGGGGAGCTGCGGGAGACTGGGCGCCGAGCTTGTCGTCGCCCCCTCCACCACGCCTGCGGCGCGGTCCCCCTCCCCCGTTTGCACGGGAGAGGAAGATCGTTTGCGCACCATGGCGTCAGGTCGCGGCGTCTTCGGCCGGCGCGCCGATCTCGGCGCCCATCCACTGGACGCGGCGCGAGACGGCGAAGCGGTCGCGCAGCCAGGTCTCGCCCACCGAGGCCTCGAACCACAGCCGGTCGAAATAGGTGCGCAGCGCCGGCAGGACGTCGGGCGAGGCCAGCAGCAGGCCGCGGTCGTCGCGGACCAGGCCCGCGGCCTTCAGCACCTTCACGTGGTGCGCTACGGCGGGACGCGAGACGGCGACATGGTCGGCCAGGAAGCCGATGCGGCTGGGCCGCGCGACCAGGCGTTCGAAGATCTCGCGCCGGGTCGGATCGCCCAGGGCGTCGAGGGCGGCGGCAGGGTCCATGCTCATTCCGCCGCGAAGCTGTGGACCGGGCCGGGCTGGGCGGCGAGGCGCAGTTGGCTCAGGAACCGGCGCAGGGCGGGGTTGTCGGCGCCGCTCTGCCAGATGGCCGCCATGCGCAGGGGCGGATAGCCGTCCGGCAGGCGCGTGAAGGTGACGGCCGGGCCCACGCCGGCGGCGAGACTCTCCGGCGCGAGGGCATAACCCGCGCCGGCGGCCACCAGGCTCATCACCCCCTCGCGCGAGGTGCGCTGGACGCGGACGTCGAGGGTGGGCCCGCCGCGGGCGGTGATCGCGCGCTGCATGCCGACCCAGTCGTCGCTGGCGCAGCACAGCATCGGCGCATCGCGCAGGGTGGCCCAGCCGCGGCCCATCTCGGCCGGCGCATGGGCCGGCGAGGCCAGCAGCCAGGGCTCGGCCCAGAGCATCAGGCGGTCGAGGGTCGGCGGGGCGGCGTCGTACTCGACCAGGGCCAGGTCGATCTCGCGGTCCAGCACGGCGGTGACGAGGGCCGAGGCGCTGGCCTCCATCAGCTCGATCTCCACCTCGCGGGCGGACTGGCGATAGGCGCGCAGGATGCCGCCGGCCGGGCCCATGGCCACCGGCCAGACATGGCCCAGCCGCAGCCGGCCGACCTCGCCCCGCCCGGCCTCGCCGGCATGGGCGGCGGCGTGCTGCAAGAGGTCGAGCGCCTGGCTCACCTCCTCCAGGAAGCGCTCGCCGGCATGGGTGGGCCGCGCGCCGCCGGCATGGCGCTGGAAGAGCGAGACGCCCAGCGCGTCCTCGAGCGCCTGGACCCGGCGCGACAGCACCGACTGGTTGACGCCCAGGACCTCGGAGGCCCGCCGGAAGCCCAGGTGCTCGCGGATCACCAGCGCCGAACGCAGCGCGGTGATGTCCTGCACCGAAGAATAATCCTGACCACGCTTCATGCGAGTTCCCAAAACCGCTGACGCCGATGCGTTACAAAATGCACGTCCGCATCGACGCCATCGCGCCGGTTCTGTGGCTCTTGAGCACGATCGGATGCTGACGTGGACAGGAAGGCCCGTCAGGCGCCAGGGTTCGGCGAGCCGGACCGCCCCGTCCAATGCGTATGTCTGGCGCGCGCCATCAGCATTCCGGATCGTCAGGCCCGCAGGCGCGCCATGGTCAGCGCATCGACATAGGCTCCGTCGCGCCAGGCATAGGCGCGCAGCAGGCCCTCGCGCTCGAAGCCGAACCGCTCATAGAGGGCGACGGCGCGCGTATTGTCGGCCCAGACGGTGAGTTCGATCCGCCTGAGGTTCAGCCAGCGATCGGCCTGGTCGACCAGGGCGGCCATCAGGGCCGTGCCGGCGCCGCGGCCGGCATAGGCGTCGTGCACCGCCATGCCGATCGAACCGGTGTGGGCGCGGCGCGCATTGGCCGCGGGCTCCAGGCCGGCGGCGCCGATCACCTTGCCCTCGATCACGGCGACCAGGCGCACCGCGCCCGGCGGGCTCGCCTCGAAGCGCCGTCGTCGCTCCGCCAGGCTGACGAAAGGCGTCTGCAGGGTGCCCCAGACCGCGCGCGGCTGGTTGAACACCTCGGTGACGGCGGGCATGTCGTCCGGCTCGGTGGCGCGGACCAGGATCTCGCTCATGGGTCTCTCCATGAGCCGGGCGGAGGGGCCATGAAAAAAGCCCCGTCCGGACCGGCGGGGCTGATGGGTTTCGATGCTCTGCGGAACGATCTAGCGCGCGACATCTCCCACCGGCCCGACCGGGCAGGTGTGGGTAAGAATGGCGAAGATCGCTACGTTGCGCATGCAACAAGCCTAGCGACTCGCGCCGGGTGCGGGAACCCATGATCGAGATCACCCCCGACATCGCGCTGGCCGACGACGAGATCGTCGAGCGGTTCGTGCGCGCCGCGGGTCCCGGCGGGCAGAACGTCAACAAGGTCTCGACGGCCGTGGAGCTGCGTTTCGACGTGCGCCGCTCGCCCTCGCTGCCGAACGACGTGGCGGTGCGGCTGATGAAGCTGGCCGGGCGGCGGGTGACCCAGGACGGCGTGCTGGTGCTGAGCGTCATGACCCACCGCAGCCAGGAGCGGAACCGCGCCGAGGCGCTGGAGCGCCTGGCCGAGCTGATCCGCAAGGCCGCAGAGCCGCCGCCCCCGCCGCGCAAGAAGACCAAGCCCAGCAAGGCCGCCAAGGCCAAGCGCGTCGACACCAAGGTGCGCCGCGGCGGGGTCAAGGCGATGCGGGGCAAGGTAAGAGGCGATGATTGAGGGCGCCAAAGGCGAAGCCGGGATGACACCTCGAGTGTAGTCCGGGGCTTGGCGGGGCCGGGATCGCCCGCATAAGGTGCCGGCCCATGACCTCCGCCCGTATCCTGCTGGCCTCGGCCGCCCTGTTTTTCCTGACCGCCTGCGCCAGCATGGGGCCGACGCTTGGCCCGCCGCCGCCGCCCCCGCCGCCGCGCGGGGCCGGTGGGCCGCCCTCGGCCGAGGTGTTCCGGGCGCAGGACTTCTCCTGGTCGGCCGTGCCGGGCAAGGGCCGAATCGACGGCCACCTGTCGTTCCGCACTGGCCAGGCGCGCTATGGCTGCTCGGGCGCCAGCGTGATCCTGACGCCGGAGACCCTTTGGACGCGCCGGCGGATGACCATCCTCTACAATTCCCCCAACGGCTCGGCCTTGCCGGTGTCGGAGGTGCGGGCGCGGACCCCCTCGGCCCCCAACGCCGACTATTCGGCCTTCGTGCGCCGCACCACCTGCGACGCGGGCGAGCGGTTCAGCTTCCCTGGCCTCGCCAACGGCGCCTGGTTCGTGATCCTGGTGGCCAAGCCGATCGGCGGCGCAGGGCCCGACATGGCGATCATGCGCCGCGTCGAGGTCCGCAACGGCCGCGTCACCGGCGTCGAGCTTTAGTTTTTCAGTGAGCGGGGCGCGGGCGGAAGGCCGGTTTCCACTTTTCCTCGACCCGCTAGCTCTGGCGCGCCACCAAAAAGGTGATTAAGCGTTAACTTCTCTTCGAGGGACGAACCGAAGAGGAGCCTCCCATGGGGAAGACCCTGAGCGCTGCGTTGGCCGCCCTGACCCTTGCGGGTGGCGTCCTCGCGACCAGCGCCGCCGATGCGCGCCCGCACTACTATGGCGGCGGGCATTACTATAACGGCGGCCGCTACTACTATAAGGACCGGAGCGGCGATGCGGCCCTGGCCGCGGGCGTGGTGGGCCTGGCCCTCGGCGCAGCCCTGGCCTCCGGCGGCAGCCGGTCGACCTACTACTATCGGGACTACCCGCCGCCGCCGCGGTACTACCGCCCCTATTACGCGCCGCCGCCCTACGCCTATGGCTACGGCTATCCGCGCGGCGGGTGCCGGACCCAGACCTATTGGGACCCGTACTACGACACCTACGTCCGCCGCTCGACCTGCTGGTAGATAGGAAAACGCCCCGGAGATCGCTCCCCGGGGCGTCGTTCTTGTCAGGTCCTCAGTGGACCTTGGCCTTGCCGATCTCGAGTCGGTCGGCGCTGGCGGTCACGTCGATCACCGAGCCGTCCTGGAACTCGCCCGCCAGCAGCTTGCGGGCGATCGGGTCGACCAGCTCCTTCTGGATCACCCGCTTCAGCGGCCGCGCGCCATAGACCGGGTCGTAGCCCTTCTCCGCCAGCCAGTGCATCGCGCCGCCATCGAGCGCGATGGACATGCGCCGGTCGGCCAACAGCTTCTCGACCCGCTGGAGCTGGATGCCGACGATATTGTCCATCTCCGAACGGCCCAGCCGCTTGAAGAGGATGATCTCGTCGATCCGGTTCAGGAACTCGGGCCGGAAATGGCGGCGCACGACGTCCATCACCAGGGGTCGCGCGTCCTCGACGTCCTCGCCCTCGGACTGGTTGGCCAGGAACTCGGAGCCGAGGTTCGAGGTCATGATCAGGAGCGTGTTTCGGAAGTCGACCGTGCGGCCCTGGCCGTCGGTCAGGCGACCATCGTCCAGCACCTGCAGCAGGACGTTAAACCTGTCTCTTATACAC
>CAMFHW010000389.1 GCA_945952175.1 uncultured Phenylobacterium sp.
AGTTCGGCGTGAACATCACCCCCTGGAGCGGCTTCCCCTCGCCGCAGGAGCTGGTCGAGCACTATCGTCCCCGCACCACGCGCGACATGTCGGCCATCGACTGGTACGCCGTCCTCGCCTGCTACAAGCTCGGTCTGATCCTCGAAGGCACCCACGCGCGCGCCTGCGCCGGCCAGGCGCCCAAGGAGACCGGCGACCGCCTCCACGCCCACACCATCGGCCTGTTCGAGCGCGCCCTGCGCTGGATCGGCTGAGGCGGAGGGCCTCGAACCGGAGAAACGGCATGGGTGTGATCTGGAGCGGCGCGCGCGCCGTCGAAGCGGCTGACATCCGCCAGCGGGCCTTACGGGCGGCCGCCGGCCTGGAGAGCCTGGGCGTCCAGGAAGGCGACGCGGTCGCCTTCTGCCTGCGCAACGACCTCGCCTTCTTCGAGGCGACCCAGGCGGCGGGCAATCTCGGCGCCTTCGCCGTGGCGGTGAACTGGCACTGCACGATCGACGAGGGCCGCTATGTCCTGGAGGATTGCGGGGCCAAGGCCCTGGTGATCCACGCCGACCTGCTGGCCGGGCTGCGCGAGGCGATTCCAGACAGCGTGATCGTGCTCTCCGTGCCCACGCCACCGGACGTCGCCGCCGCCTACGGCGTGGCGCCCGAGGCGGGCCGGGTCGCCCCCGGCGACACCGACTGGAACGCTTGGCTGGAGGGGTTCGCGCCCCGCGAGGCGGCCCCGCGCCAGGCGCCGAGCACCATCATCTATACTTCCGGCACCACCGGCCGGCCCAAGGGCGTCAAGCGCGCCGCCGCCACGCCGGAACAGGCCCAGGCCGCCATGGCCATGCTGCTGCGCTCCTACGGCTACGCCGACTGGGCCGACCACCCGCAGGACATCGTCACCGCCGTGGTGGGGCCGATCTACCACTCCGCCCCCAACGCCCACGCCAATGTCTCGGTGAACCTGGGCGCCAATGTCGTGGTGATGGCGCGCTTCGATCCGGAGGCCCTGCTCGCCCTCATCCAAGAGAAGCGCATCACCCACCTGAACATGGCCCCGATCATGTTCAGTCGCCTGGTCAAGCTGCGCCAGGGGGTGCGCGCGCGTTACGACGTCTCGTCCCTGAAATTCGTCGCCCACGCCGCCGCGCCGGTCTCGCCGCCGGTGAAGCGCGAGATGCTCGCCTGGTGGGGCCCGGTCATCAACGAGTACTACGGCTCGACCGAGATGGGGAACGTCACCTTCTGCACGGCGCAGGAATGGCTGGCCCACCCCGGCACGGTCGGCAAGCCGATGCCCAACGCCGTGGTCCGCGTGGTCGACGCGCAGGGCGAGGACTGTCCGGTGGGCGTTCCTGGCGAGGTCCTGGGCCGCAACATCGGCTTTTCGGATTTCACCTATCACGGCGACGAGGAGAAGCGCCGGCGCGCCGAGAAGCTCGGCCTCATCTCCCCCGGCGACATCGGCTATTTCGACGCCGACGGCTTCCTGTTCCTCTGCGACCGCAGCTCAGACATGGTCATCTCCGGCGGCGTGAACATCTATCCCGCCGAGATCGAGGCGGTGCTGCTGAAGGCGCCGGGCGTCGCCGACTGCGCCGTCTTCGGCATTCCCGACGAGGAGTATGGCGAGGCGCTCTGCGCGGTCATCCAACCCCAGCCGGGACCGGTCCCCTCGCCCACCGAGATCCGCGCCTGGCTGCGCGAGCGGCTGGCGGGTTTCAAGGTTCCGCGCGAGGTCGAGTTCACCGACGCCCTGCCCCGCGAGGACTCGGGCAAGATCTTCAAGCGCAAGCTTCGCGAGCCCTACTGGGCCGGCCACGACCGCAGAATCTGACGCCCGCGCGATTTAAACACTTGTTTGACCGTCACCCTTGGGCTTAGCCTGACCTCAGCCGCCGGGCTGTTCCGGCGGTTCGCGTTCTCAGGGCGGGGTGAAAGTCCCCACCGGCGGTAATGCCCGATCCTTCTTCGGAAAGGTGACGGACGAGCCCGCGGGCGCCTGGCCGGCCACATATCGCCGGACAGGGACAGCAGACCCGGTTGGATCCCGGGGCCGACGGTTAGAGTCCGGTTATGAGAACCACTGCTTGGCGACGCCCGCGCTTGCGCGCGCGCTCCGCCTGTCGGTGTCTCCCTGAGTCGTGGCTGCTCACCCAAGGGAGACCACCCATGACCCAAGTCAGCTATGAATTCCCCACCGCCAACGGCGCCTACCGGCCCGCCCGCATCGCCTTCGTGAAGTCGGGTTGGCACAGCCATATCGTCGACAAGGCGCTCGACGGCTTCACCGCAGAGATGACCAAACTCGGCTTCCCCGAGAAGATGATCGACGTCTTCGACACCCCCGGGGCGTTCGAAATCCCGCTGCACGCGCAGACCCTCGCCAAGACCGCCCGCTACGCCGCGGTCGTCGCAGCGGCGCTGGTGGTGGACGGCGGCATCTACCGCCACGAGTTCGTGGCCGAGACCGTGGTCCGCGCGCTCATGCAGGTGCAGCTCACCACCGAGATCCCGGTCTTCTCCGTGGTCCTGACCCCGCACCACTTCCACGACCACGACACCCACCACCGCTTCTTCCAGGACCACTTCGTCCAGAAGGGCGCCGAGGCCGCGCGCGCCTGCTCGCAGACCCTGGAGAGCCTGCATCGCCTCACAGGCGCGGCGTGATGGAGGCCGCGACCTTACCCGAGAGCTTCTCGTCCCACTCCCGCAAGAGCCCGGTCACCGAGCCCTGGGAGCCGCTCTACAGCCGCACCACGGACAACGCCGTGATCCTGGGCTTCCGGGCCGACCGCCCGCACCTCAATGGCCGCGGCCTGGTGCATGGCGGCCTGATCAGCGCCTTGGCGGACAACGCCATGGGCCTGTCCTGCGGCCGGTTCCTCGACGAGGGGGTCAGCGTGATCACGGTCAATCTCACCCTCGACTTCGTGGGCTCGGCGCGGGCCGGCCAGTGGCTGGAGTTCGACACGAACTTCGTCCGGGCCGGCTCGACCCTGTGCTTCGCCCAGGCGATGGTCACCGCCGACGGCGAGCCTTGCGCCCGCGCCAACGCGGTGTTCCGCGTCGTGAAGAAGCCTCACTAGGGCTCCGGAACCAAAAGGCGCTCGACCGGAAGGTCGGGCGCCCCCGGCCGCCAGCCGGCCTCCAGAAGCTCCAACGCCAGTTGCTGGGCCGCCTCCAGGGTGAGCGCCTCAAGTTGATCCAGCAGGATCAGGCGGTTCTCCGCGCCCTCCGTGTGGGCGTAGAGCGCGCAGATCACATGCAGGCGGCTTCGGATGTTCGGCGGTTCCGCCGTCGAATAGAGCAAGGGAAAGTCCCTCGCCGGCAGGTCGTCGTCATCGTCCCAGACGTCATGGTCGTCGGGCGTCTCGATCAGGGCCATTTGCGGCATCTTCGCCTCCCCCAAGGAATTCCGTCACGCCACGAGCGCCGCCTCCCGGCACCGCAGCCCGTTCACCCGCACGTCGGCCTGGCCGATATGCAGGCCCGCCATGTCCTCGACCGCGTCCAGCACCCCGTCCAGCGGCGCCGCGATGGTCCCCAGGACCGAGGCGGTGGAGCTGCTGATCGCCGGCGCGCCGAGCCCGAGGCCCAGGCCCAGCACGCTGACATTGAGGTTCAGGCCGCTGATCAGGCTGACGGCGGTCGCCTGGACGAGGTCGGTCGTCGACACGGTCTTGATCGTCCCGCCGTCGATGTCGGCGCGCGAGAACCGCACGGGCGTCGCCGACATGCCGCCGAGCTTCACGTCGGCCATGCCCGTCACCTTGACGAGGCTCAGGTCGACGATCTTCGCGGGCGACAGCACCATCGCGGTGCTGAAGTCGTTCAGCTTGGTGGTGTCGAGATCCGCGATCGCCGCCTCGCCGAGGCTCGGCTTGACGTTCAGGGTGACCCCCTGGCTGGCCGTGGTCGACGGGCAGTCGATGCTCGAGATCCTGGCCTCGCCGGACGCCGCCTCGACAAAGACGGGAAGGCGCACCGGCTGGACCCCCAGTCCGCTGAGCGCCGACAGCGCCTTGGCCTCGGCATAGAGACGCGTCTGGGCGGTGCGCACCACCGCCGAGCCGTCGCTGGCCACGGTGATCCAGGGCGAGTTGGCGGGCCTCTGCCCGATCGCCAGATAGACGTCGACGTCCGCCAGGCCGGGCACGGTGGCGCCGAGGTCGAGCTTCACCTGCCGGCCGCCCTGCGACAGCGTCAGCACGGCTTGCGACAGGGCGAGCGCGCCGGCCTTCACCGTCGTGCCGCTGCCGCCGGCCACGTGGTCCTGCGTATCGTAGGGACCAAGGTCGATGAGCTGGCTGAGCTGGACGTTGCGGCTGTTGCCGGCCGCGGTCGCCAGCTTGCGCACCGCGATGGCGGCCTGGCTGGATCCGCTCAGGTCCAGTTGATCCGCCAGGGTGTTGAGCGCCGCCCCCGTGCCGATCTGTGCATTGAGCGCCTGGTCGAAAGAGGCCCCCTGCACGTGGGCGGTCGTGCGCAGGGCGTCGGAATAGTGCAGCAGGTCGACGTCGGAGCTCAGCAGGGCGTTGTAGTC
>CAMFHW010000390.1 GCA_945952175.1 uncultured Phenylobacterium sp.
ATGCAGCGCTTCTTCATGACCATTCCGGAGGCGGCCCAGCTCGTCCTGCATGCCCCTGCCACCTGCGCCGCGGGCAAGGAAGCCGCCCACGCCCGCCTGTCCCTGCTGGAGATGGGCGAGCCCGTCCGCATCATGGACCTGGCGCGCCAGATGATCGCCCTGTCGGGCCGCACGCCCGGCAAGGACATCGAGATCGAGATCACCGGCCTGCGCCCCGGCGAGAAGCTGACCGAAGCCCTGCTGGACGAGACCGAGCGCTCCCTGCCCTGCGCGCCGAAGGTGATGGAGGTCGTCTCCTCCTCCGCCCTGCGCGTCACCGCCAACCACCTGTTGGACCTCGAAGGCCTGGCGGTGCGTGGCGATGTCGAGGACGTGCGCCGCGCCCTGTTCGACCTGGTGGCCCAGATCCGCGGCGAGAAGCCCGGCGCCGCCCCCACCCTGCGCGTGGTCGCCAACGGCTAACCGCGACGTTGGCCGCTGGTCCCCTTCTCCCCTTGCGGGAGAAGGTGTCGGGCGAAGGCCCGACGGATGAGGGGTCGCACTCTGTTATCCAACGAATCTCGCGCAGGTCTGTCCGGCAAAGTCTGAGAGCCCCTCATCCGACCCCGCTCCGCGGGGCCACCTTCTCCCGCGAGGGGAGAAGGATTTGAATGCCTCCTTCAAAGGCATGTCTCTCGGCGCCGCACTTGCCAGCCATGCCGGACCGGGTCATTCCAGGGCCCATGGCCGACATTCTCGTCACCGGGTCCGCGGGCTTCATCGGATCGCACGTCGCCCACCGCCTGCTCGATCGCGGCGACCGCGTGGTGGGTGTGGACAACATCACCCCTTATTACGACCCGACGCTCAAGCGCGCGCGCCTGGCCCGGCTCGAGGCGCGTGAAGGCTATCGCCACCTGACGCTGGACATCGCCGACCGTGACGGCGTCGCGCGCCTGTTCGAGGAAGCCAGGCCGGCCGGCGTCATCAATCTCGCCGCCCAGCCGGGGGTTCGCTACAGCCTCGAGCACCCCCACGCCTATGTGGACTCCAACCTCGTCGGCTTCCTGAACATCCTGGAGGGCTGCCGAAGCGTCCAGCCGGCGCATCTCGTCTACGCCTCGACCAGCTCGGCCTATGGCGCGAACGCCAGGCTGCCTTTCTCGCCGCACGATCCGGCCCACCACCCCATGAGCCTCTATGCGGCGACCAAGCTCGCCAACGAGGCCATGAGCCACGCCTATTCACACCTGTTCCGCATCCCGTGCACCGGCCTGCGGTTCTTCACCGTCTACGGCCCTTGGACGCGGCCGGACATGGCGCTCTACAAGTTCGCCGACGCCATCACCCAGGGCCGGCCGATCGACGTCTATGGCGAGGGCCGCATGCAGCGCGACTTCACCTATGTCGACGACATCGCCGCCGGCGTGATCGCCGCCCTCGACCGCCCGGCGCAGGTCGACCCCACTTGGGACGCGGAACATCCCGATCCCTCCACCAGCGGCGTCGCGCCCTGGCGCGTGCTCAACATCGGCGCCAGCCGCCGCGAGGAGTTGATGCGCTATATCGAGGTGCTGGGCGAGAAGCTCGGCCGCAAGCCCCAGCTCAACCTCATGCCGATGCAGCCCGGCGACGTGGTCCGCACCGAGGCCGACATTTCCGACACCCGCGCCGCCCTGGGCTACGAGCCGACCACCTCGATCGACGAAGGCATCGGCAAGTTCGTCGATTGGTACCTCGACTATCACGGTCTCCAGCGTGGCGATGGCTAGGCCAGGCTGGTATCGCCCCGAGTCGGAGCACTACCTCACCCTCGACGCCCTGCGCTTCCTCGCCGCCTGCGCCATCGTGGTCCTGCACTATGGCGGCCAGGCCGCCTGGAGCCCGCCCTGGACGGCTGTCCACGCCGGCTTCGCGCACCTGCAGATGGCGGTGGACCTGTTCTTCGTCATCTCCGGCGTGATGATGGCCGACCTCTATGGCGGCCGGCTCGGCGACCTGCCTGCCTATCTCGACTTCCTGCGCCGCCGGATCGCCCGCATCGGGCCGCTGCACTACGCCACCTTCGGCCTGATCGCCACCGGCGCGGTGGTCAAGGCGGCCACCCACGTCCGGCCGTTCGACGCCTGCGGCTTCGGCTCGAACCTCCTGATGCTCCAGGCCTTCGGCCTTTGCGACCACCTGTCGTTCAACAAGCCCGCCTGGTCGATCAGCGCCGAGATGGGGCTCTATCTGGCCCTGCCGCTGTTCCTGGCCCTGGCCCGCTGGCGCGGCCTCGGCTGGGTCCTGGTCGCGGCGGCCTTCGCCTATGCCCTGTGGGCCGGTCCCAGCGGCGCCTGGAACTGGCTCTACGGGACCTACGATTTCGGAATCGCCCGGGGCGCGCCGGCCTTCCTGACGGGCATCCTGCTAGCCCAAACGCCGGGCCTGGCGCGCCTGCCCGCGCCGCGGCTCCTGCTGCTGGCCGCCATTTCGGGCGTGGTCGTGGCCTGCGCCCTGCCCGCCCCGAACGCCGTAAGGGTCGGGAGCCTCTATCTGGTCGTGGCCCTTGCGTTGGCGGTCGACCGCCAGGTCCGCGCTGGCGGCCTCGTGCGCGCCATCGCTCCGCTCGGGCGGCTGACCTATTCGATCTATATGCTGCACCACCTGGTCGCGGCCCTGCTGGTGACCGCGGTGGCGGAAAAGGCCCTGGGCCTCACGGGCGCCGGGCGCAATCTGGTCATCCTGGCCAGCGGGCTCGTCGTCCTGCCGGCGGTGGCGACCGCATCGCTCCTGCTGTTCGAAGGTCCGATGCGGCGCTGGATCTCGGGGCGCGGCCCCGGAGCCGAAGCCGGGGCTCCGGGACCTGACGCCGTTAGCGTGCAGCCATGAGTTCCGAGATCAGGCCGGTGGTGATCGCCACCAGGGCGTAGTTGTCGTCCACCCGCACCCACTGATAGCCGCGCGGCGGCCGACGCAGATGATAGCGGTGGTAGTCGACATAGCGGTCGCGGCTCCAATAGGTCTTCGGAAGCCGTTCGCCGCGGCGCCAGCGATGCGGACCACCGCCGTGATCGTCGCGGCCATAGTGATGGCCACGATCATGGCCGGGCGGCGGGCCATAGGGCTGAGCCACGGCGGCCGTGCCGCCGAGCAGGGTGAGCGCCAGGGCGGCGGTCATCAGGCGTTTCATGTGGTCATCCTTCCATTCGAAAACGAACCGACGCACGCAGGCTGGCGCACACGGCATGGACCCGGGCTGAACGCCGCCGCTCAGCTTCGGTTCATCGTTTTTCGATATGGAAACATCGCGACCGCCCGGCAACAAAGCCGGGCGGCGCGATCAAGTCCTACTCGGCGACCATCATCGCCGGCTGGGCGGCCTGGGCCAGCCGCGCCACCAGGGCCTCGTACTGGTCCCACAGGGCCTTGGGCATCCGGTCGCCGAACTTCTCGTAGGCGGCCGGGATCAGGGCGGCCTCTTCCTGCCACACGGCCGGATCGACGCTGAGCAGCAGGTCGAGCTGGGCCTTGCTGAGGGTCAGGCCCGAGACGTCCAGGCTCTCATGGGTCGGCAGGCGGCCGATCGGCGTGTCGACGGCTGCGGCCTCGCCGCCCAGGCGCTCGAAGATCCACTTCAGCACGCGGGCGTTCTCGCCGTAGCCCGGCCAGACGAACTTGCCGTCGTCGCCCTTACGGAACCAGTTGACGAAATAGATGCGCGGCAGCTTGGCGGCGTCGGTCTTGCCGCCCATGGCCAGCCAGTGGGCGAAATAGTCGCCCATGTTGTAGCCGCAGAAGGGCAGCATCGCGAACGGATCGCGGCGCAACTCGCCGATCTTGTTCTCCGCCGCCGCCGTGCCTTCCGAGGCCACGTTCGAGGCCAGGAACACGCCGTGCGCCCAGTCGAAGGCCTCGGTCACCAGCGGCACAGCGCTGGCGCGGCGGCCGCCGAACAGGATGGCCGAGATCGGCACGCCCTTGGGGTCTTCCCATTCCGAGGCGATCACCGGGCATTGGGCCGCGGGCACCGTGAAGCGGGCGTTCGGGTGGGCGGCCGGCTCGCCGCTCTCGGGCGACCAGGGCCGGCCCTTCCAGTCGGTCAGCTTGGCCGGCGGCTCGTTGGTCAGGCCTTCCCACCAGACGTCGCCGTCATGGGTCAGGGCGACATTGGTGAAGACGCTGTTGGAATGCAGGGCGTCGACCGCGTTCTTGTTGGTCTCCAGGCCCGTGCCCGGCGCCACACCGAAGAACCCGGCTTCCGGATTGATCGCATAGAGCTGGCCGTCGTCGCCGAAGCGCATCCAGCAGATGTCGTCGCCGATGGTCTCGGCCTTCCAGCCGGCCAGGGTCGGCTGCAGCATGGCCATGTTGGTCTTGCCGCACGCGCTCGGGAAGGCGGCGGCCACATAGCGCACCTCGCCGGCCGGCGAGGTCAGCTTGAGGATCAGCATGTGCTCGGCGAACCAGCCCTCGTCGCGGGCCATGACCGAGGCGATGCGCAGGGCGAAGCACTTCTTGCCCAGCAGGGC
>CAMFHW010000391.1 GCA_945952175.1 uncultured Phenylobacterium sp.
CCGCGCCGCCGCCGGCGAGCAGGTCCTCGACCTCCGCGCGCCCGACCAGATTGAAGTCCCCGGGGATCCCGTGCTTCAGCGCCGCCGCGGCCACGGCGAAGTCCAGGCTCGCCTGCTCGCCCAACCCCTCGATCAACCCATGCAGGAAGCCCGCGGCGAAGGCGTCGCCGCCGCCGATCCGGTCGATGATCGGGTTCAGGCTGCGCGGCTGAGTGGTCCAGGCGCCCGCGCGGGTGATCAGGTGGCCGGTGATGTCGTTATGGCTGGCGCTGTGCGCCGCGCGCTCGGTGAACACCATCCGCTGCAGGTTCGGGAAGGCCTCGAACGCCGCCTGCGCAGCCGCCGCCCGCTCCGCGAACGGCCTGCGCAGCACCAGTCCGATGTCGCGATGGTCGCCGAACAGGGTCTCGGTCTCCGCCAGGATCTGGCCCAGCAGGGTCGGCGCGTCGCCGTCCCACAGCGCCCAGAGCCCGGGCCGGTAATTGCCGTCGAACGAGACCGGCAGCCCCTTCGCCCGCGCCGCCTGGACGCCGGCGATCGCCGCCGCCGCCGCCTTCGGCCCGACGGCCGGGGTCACGCCCGAAACATGGAAGCGGCTCGCCCCATCCAGGGCGCGGTCCCAGTCCACCTCTCCAGCCCGCTCGGCGAAGGTCGATCCGGCCCGGTCGTAGAGCACCTGGCTCGGCCGCGCGCCCGCGCCCGGCGTCAGGAAATAGAGCCCCATCCGGCCCGGCGCGAAGGTCACGGCGGACGTGTCGACCCCATGCGTGCGCAGTTCGTCACGGCCGGAGCGGCCGAGCGCGTTGTCCGCCGCCACCGTGGCCAGCCGTGAAGCGTGGCCCAGCCGCGCCAAGTTCACCGCCACATTGGTCTCCGCCCCGCCGAAGCAGACGTCCAGCCGGTGGGATTGCAAGAGCAGCTCGTGGTCCGGCGCGCTCAGCCGGATCAGCAGCTCCCCGAAACAGACGACGGTCAAATCGAAGGCCCCTCTTCGAGCCGGTTCCTAACAAATCGGCGCGCCGGTGTCCCGGCGCGCCGCAGTCTCTCCTGGGGGACCTCCGGGGAGGCCCTGGGGGATCGTCAGAAGCTGTAACGCACGCCCACCAGCACCTCGCGACCGGTGTGGTGGTAGAAGCTCACCCGGTTGGTGCTGTCGTTGTACTGGTCCTGGAACTCGTCGGTCAGGTTGATGCCCTCGACCGTGAACTTCAGGTGCTCGTTCCAAGTGTACTGGAAGGAGGCGTCCAGATTGAACGTCTCGTTCGTGCCGTCCACGTCGGTGCCGGCTTCCTGTCCTGGCACGCGGGTCAGGTACTTGGAGCGGTAGGCGGCCGAGACCCGGGTGCTGATCCTGTCGTCCTCGTAGTAGAGCGTGGCGTTGTAGCTCTCGCGCGACAGGCCGGTCAGGTCGTTGGTGGCGACCACGGCGCCCGCCGCATTGAGGTATTTGATCGACGACTTCACGTGCGTGTAGTTCAGCAGCGCGCCGGTGTGGCTGAGGAAGCCCGGCAGGAAGGTGAAGGCCTGCTGGTAGCTGATCTCAAAGCCTTCCAGGTCGCCACCCGGGGTGTTGACCGGGGTCGAGAAGTTCCAGTTCGCCGAGGGGCTGCAGCCCACCGCCGCGCCGCAGGCGGCGACCGCGATCGAATCCGGCAGGCCGAAAGCGTTGCCCGTGAACGAGCCGGTGGTCGACAGGGTCTGGACCAGGCTGTCGATCTTCTTCTCGAACAACGCCAGCGACAGCAGCGAGTCCTTGTTGAAGTACCACTCGAAGGAAAGGTCGTAAGCCTTTGCCCGGAAAGGATCGAGGTTCGGATTTCCGGCCGTCACCGAGCGCGTCGCGCCCGAGACGCTGACCGTCGCGCCAGGGGTCAGGTTGCCGAGGTTCGGACGCGACATCACCTTGGCCGCGCCGAACCGCACCAGGAAGTCCGGCCGCACCTCAAGCACCATGTTCAGCGCCGGCAGGGTGTCGGTGTAGTCGCGGGCGACCGTGATCGCCACCGGCGAGCCGGAGACGAAGGTGTAGCCGCTGGCCGACTGCTCGGTCTTGACGAAACGCACGCCGACATTGCCGCGCAGCGGCAGACCGAACACCTCGGTCTTCCAGTCGGCCTCGACATAGCCGCCGGTGTCCTTCTCGCGGACCGAGTTGTTGTTGCCCAGCGCCGGCTCCGGCCCCAGCGGGAAGACCGCGGTGTTATAGAGCCCCAGCGCCGAGGTCGCGACCGACAGGTTCGGGACCAGCCAGGCCGTCGCATTGCCGCTCGGCGCGTCCAGGCCCGAGGTGTTGAAGTTCGTCACCTGGGTGTAGCTCGACAGCGGGATCGCCGCGACCGAGGCCGGGATGATGGTCTCCTGGTTGGTCGTGGCGCCGTTCGAGCGGCGCAGCTCGCGCGAGACGAACTCGTACTTCTTGTAGTTCAGCCCGGCCTGGAAGTTCAGGTTGTCGTTGAACCGATAGTCGGCGTCGGCGCTGGCCGCGTCATAGGTGTTGTTGGCGAATTGCGGCCGCTCGCGGATCTGGGTCAGCACCCAGCTGCCCGGATTGGTCAGGTTCGCCGTGCCGTAGGACAACAGCGGCACGCGGCCCTGGCTGTAGTCATAGCTGTAGCCCTGCACGTTGAACTGATCGAGCGTCAGGGTCGTCTGGATCGGGTTCTTGTGCTTGGATTCCGAGTGGCCGATCAGGAAGCTGGCCTTCAGCTGGTCGCTGAACTCGTGCTCGCCCCTCAGGTTGAACTGGTTGAACTTGGTGTCGAGCTGGTCGAACCGGTCCTCGACCCGCAGGTCGACATTGTTGAACGTGGCTTTGACGAGGGTGTTGTTCCCATCGACCACCCCCGAGACCACGTCGGTCTGGGCGATGCCACAGGCGCCGCTGGCCGTGGTCGCCGCGGTGCAGGCGCCGCCAACGCTGAAGGACGGAGCCTCCAGATAGCGCTCCTCGCGGGTCGCCTTGAAGTCCGCATAGAGGGCGTCGAAGGTGAACAGGGTCGCGTCGCTCGGCCGCCACTGCAGCGAGCCGGTCACGCCCAGGCGCTCGGAGTGGTCGGTATAGTCGTCGAAGCGCGGGAAGCGGGGGTGGTAGGCGGCATTGGCCTGGGCCAGCGTGATCCCCGCGCTCGGCGAGACCGAGCGGAAGCCCGGCGAGAAGGCCGCGCCGGTCGCCCAGCGCACCGTCGAGGCGCCGACGTCCTTGGTGTCGCGCTTGCCGTAGGCCACCGACAGCAGGGCCCCGAAGGTCCCGTCGCCCCAGGTGTTGGAGATCAGGAAGGCGCCGCGCGGATTATACTTCTCCGACAGGTCGTTATAGCCCTCCTGCGCCGAGGCCACGAGCTTGAAGCCCTTGTAGTCGAAGGGCCGGGCGGTGGTCAGGTCGACGGTTGCGCCCAGCGAGCCCTCCTCGGTCGCCGCCTCCGCCGTCTTGCGCACGGTGATGGCGTTGAAGAGGTCCGAGGCGAAGACGTTGAAGTCGAACGAGCGGCCGCGGTTGGTGCCGCCGGCCGCGTCGGAGCTGCCGGTGGTGGTCAAGGCCTCCAGGCCGTTGATCCGCACGCGCGTGAAGTTGGGGCCCAGGCCCCGCACCGAGATCTGCCGGCCCTCGCCCGCGTCGCGCGCCAGGGCGACGCCGGGGATGCGCTGGATCGATTCAGAGAGGTTGAGGTCGGGGAACTTGCCGATATCCTCGGCCAGGATGGTGTCGACGGCGACCGCCGCATCCTTCTTCTGGGTCAGGGCCTGCTGCAGACTGCCGCGGAAGCCGGTGATCACCACCTCTTCGACCTCGTTGGAGGCCGCAGACGCCTCGGCGGCCATCGCGGGCGCGGCGGTTGCGAGGCTCAGGACGCACAGCGAGGCGCCACCCAACAAGGCTTTCGTCCAAGACCGGACCATGTGTCCCTCCCTTGCAAGACCGCCTGCGGTGCGAGCCGAAGGTCTGGCGCCGAACCTGGCGCTGTCCTGCCGTTTCCCCTATGACACCGGTGTCATCGCGCTTTGCAATGGGATTGACACCGGTATCAACGAAGATGTGACACGGTTCGTCACCGTCCGCAACCCGCCATGCCTGAAACCTGGGCGCCGGCGCCCGGCCCTGCGCCGCGATCCGATCTCGCCCCACAGGCGAGCCCCCGAAATTCTGTCACGAAAATAAGCTCTGCCATGGCGCACGACGCATCGATCCGGTGCGCGAAAGGGTTCAGGCGGGGATGCGTACGATCGCCGTGATCGCCCGCAAGGGCGGATCGGGCAAGACCACGGTGGCCACCCACCTGGCCTTGGCCGCGCACCTGCGCGGTCTCAAGGTGCTGGTGGCCGACACCGACCCGCAGCGCTCCGCCCTGGAGGTGCTCAAGGGCCGCCAGGCCGACGGCCCCGCGCGCACCGACTCCACCGGCCCCAAGCTCTTCGCCCTGCAGATGAGCGCGGTGCGTGACCTGTCTCTTATACACATCTCCGAGCCCACGAGACAAGAGGCAATCTC
>CAMFHW010000392.1 GCA_945952175.1 uncultured Phenylobacterium sp.
GTGCTGACCCTGACGATGAACCGGCCGGAGAAGAAGAACGCCCTGACGCGCGCCATGTACCAGGCGCTGGCCGACGGCATCGACGGGGCGGCGGACGATCCCGAGGTGCGCTGCGTCCTGATCCAGGGCAATGGCGACATGTTCACGGCCGGCAACGACCTGGCCGACTTCGCCGCCGCCAACGCCGGCGACGCCGACGCCAACCGGGCCAGCGAGGGCAATCCTCTGCTGATCGCGCTGGGCCGGGCGAAGATTCCGCTGGTGGCGGCGGTGAACGGCCGCGCCGTGGGCGTGGGCACGACCATGCTGCTGCACTGCGACCTGGTCTATGTGTCGGACGACGCCCTGCTGACCACCCCGTTCGTGAACCTCGCCCTGGTGCCGGAAGCGGCGTCCAGCGTGACCCTGCCGAGCCGAATCGGCCACACGCGGGCCTTCGCCATGTTCGTGCTCGGCGAGGCGGTGACGGCGCAGCAGGCCGTGGACTGGGGGATCGCCAACGCCGCCGTGCCGCGCGACCAGCTGCGGGCCAGGGCGCGGGCCGCGGCCGAGGCCGTGGCGGCCAAGGCGCCCGCCGCGGTGATGGCCACCAAGGCCCTGATGCGCAATCCGCAGCTCATGGCCGACCAGATGGCCCGCGAAGGCGTGGTTTTCGCCGCCCAGCTCAAGACGCCGGAAGCCAAGGAAGCCTTCGCCGCCTTCGCTGAAAAGCGCGCGCCCGATTTCTCGAAGGTGGCGTGATGTCGGAGCGGATCACTTCGGGGCTGGACCCCTATACCGACGCCGCCGTGGTCACCGAGGACCACGATCTGGCCGAGATGAACATCATCGTCACCGGCGGGGCGACGGGCATCGGCATCGAGACCGCCCGCGCGCTGGCGGGCGCCGGCGCCAACGTGACCCTGGCGGTGCGCAACCGCGAGGCGGGCGAGAAGGCCGCGGCCGACATCAACGCCTCGACCGGCGCGGAGCGGGCCAGCGTCGGCCAGCTCGACCTGTCGGACCTGAGCTCGGTGGCCGGCTTCGTGCGGGCCTGGGGCGACAAGCCGCTGAACGTGCTGATCAACAACGCCGGGGTCATGGCCTGCCCGCAGACCTACACCAAGGACGACCTGGAAATGCAGGTCGGCACCAACCACTTCGGCCACTTCCTGCTCGGCGTCGGCTTGGCGCGGGCGCTGATGAACGCGGCGGAGGAGGGGCGTTCGGCGCGGCTGGTCTCGCTGAGCTCGTCCGGCCACCGGCGCAGCGACGTGCTGTGGGACGACATGCACTTCCGCAAGACGCCCTATGACAAGTGGACCGCCTACGGCCAGTCGAAGACCGCCAACTCCCTGTTCGCGCTGGGCTTCCACGAGCGCTTCAAGGACCTCGGCATCACCGCCAACGCGGTCATGCCCGGTGGGATCATGACCCCGCTGCAGCGGCACATGGCGCGCGAAGAGATGATCGCCCTGGGCTGGATGAACGAGGAAGGCGTGGTGCGCGAGGGCTTCAAGACCCCGGCCCAGGGCGCCTCGACCAGTGTCTGGGCGGCGATCGGCGACGAGCTGGAAGGGATCGGCGGGCTCTATCTCGAGAACCTCGCCCAGGCCGTGCCGTTCGATGCGAAGGTCAACCCGATGCTGGGCGTCATGCCCCATGCCCTCAACCCCGAGAACGCCGAGCGCCTCTGGATCATCTCCGAGGAGACGGTGGGGGTCTCGGTTTAACCCGGCCCATTCCTCTCCCCCTGCAGGGGGAGAGGTTAGGTGAGGGGGTGTTTCGGCTTCCGAGGCCTTGCAGGTTGAAGCTCAGCGGCCCCCTCACCCGACCGCTCCCCCTTGAGGGGGAGAGGAGGACTTTCCCTTCTTCTTCCCCTTGTTGGCCTCGGCGCGCTGGGCGGCCTCGAGCGCCTTGCGGGCCCAGTCGGCCAGCAGGTCGGGGTCTTCCAGGGCGTCGAGGGGCACGGTCCAGTAGCTCATCGGCTTGTCGCCGCCGAACGGCTTGAACGGCTCGCAGCCCGCCGCCTCGAAGTCGGGGCGGTTGACGGCGTCGGTCTTCAGATAGAGGCCGCCGTCGGCGATCAGGGCGAAGAACAGGCCGTGCCGGCGCAGGCCGACCCCGCCGAACATGCGCGCGTGGGTGATCCCGCCCAGGGGTTCGAGCTGCTCCAGCACATAGTCGAGATAGTCGGGGCTGACGGCCATCGGTTGCGGTCTCCGGATCGGGCGAGGATGATACCCAACATGACCGTGACCGTGCGACCCGCAGCAGCCTCCGACGCCGCGACCATCCACCATTTCATTCGCGCGCTCGCCGAGTACGAACACCTGCTGCACGAGGTGGAGGCCACCGAGGCCGACATCACCCAGGCCCTGTTCGCCCCGCAGCCGCGCCTGTTCTGCGACATCGCCGAGGTGGACGGGGCGCCGATCGGCTTCGCGGTCTGGTTCTACAACTATTCGACCTTCACCGGCCGCCACGGGATCTACCTGGAGGACCTGTTCGTGGAACCGGAAGCGCGAGGCCTCGGCGCCGGCAAGGCGCTGCTGAAGCGGCTGGCCGAACGCTGCCGCGACGAGGGGCTGACCCGGCTGGAATGGGCGGTCCTCGACTGGAACGCGCCCTCGATCGCCTTCTACGATTCGCTGGGCGCGAGCGCCAAGACCGACTGGATCACGCGCCGCCTCTCCGGCGAGGCGTTGGAGAGGATGGCGACGACATGAGCGCTCCCCCCAAGACGGTGCTGACCGCGACGCCGGAGGAGGAGGCCGCGATCCGCTCGGCGGTGCGGGCGGCCGAAGGCCACACGGTGGCGGGCGCCGAGCATGTGGACGGGCTGCTGGAACTGCTGTCCGATCCGCGGGTCTCGGATCCCATCTACGACCTGCCCCGGCCGTTCACGCGCGACAACGTGGCCAGGTGGGTGGCCGACAGCGAGACGCTGCGCCAGGAGGGGCGCTGCGTGCTGGCGGTGAACCTCGACGAGGACGGGAAGGTCGCGGGCTATAGCCGCTACACGGTCTGGCCGGAGCGGTCTTCGGCGGAGCTGGCGGGCGCGCGGCGCGCGGACCTGCAGAATACCGGTGGCGGGCGAATGGGCGTGGCGCGCTCCATCGCGTGGATGTTCGAGGTGCTCGGTGTGCGCCTGATCGGGCTGACCGCGGCGCTCGACAATGTGCGCTCGGCCAAGTCGATCGAGGCGGCGGGCTTTCGGCGCATGGGCGAGGTGGAGAGCATGCGGCCTGACGGGACGACCCGGCGCTCGCTCTACTGGGAGCTCGCCCGCGAGGAGTGGGTGAAGTTCCACCGGCTGTGAGACGCGAACCCTGACGCCGTCATCCCGGGCCTTGTGCCCGGAATCCCTGCCGACACCCGCTTTGGGTTGCAGGAAGTAGCGGGCGCCTCGACGCGAGCTCGGCCACTCAACGACAGCCGAGAGAGGGATCCCGGGCACAAGGCCCGGGATGACGAGCGAAAGGAGGAAGGCGGGCCTTCCTCCTTCCGAACTCAGGCCTTGGCCGGAGCCGCCGCCTGCTGCTGGTTGTTGGCGCCCGGCATCGGGCCGCGGTTCAGGTCGAAGAACTTCGGGGCCATCTTCGGGATGGCTTCCTTGATGATCGAGTCGACCGTCCAGCCCTCTTCCTTGGTCACGGTCTCGACCGGCCGCGGTTGCGAGTAGAGGATGATGTTCTCGCCCGAGGAGCCGAAGATCTGGCCCGAGACGCTGGCGGCGGCCGGAGTGATCATGGCCACGGAGAAGCGAGCCGGCTGATCGGCGCGGATCTTCTCGGCCATCACGGCGCGGCGCGCCGCGGCGGCTTCGTCCTTGATCGGAACCGACTGGGTCATGCGGGTCCAGGCGACCGGCGCCACGCAGTTGGAGCGCACGTTATTGCGCGCGCCTTCCATGGCGATGATCCGCGAGAGGCCGGCGATGCCCATCTTGGCCGCGCCGTAATTGGCCTGGCCGATGTTGCCGAACAGACCCGAGGTCGAGGTGAAGAACATGTAGGCGCCGTCGTTCTGTTCGCGGAACAGCTCGATGGTGGCGCGGGCGACGTTGAACGAGCCGCGCATGTGGACCGCGATCACCGCGTCCCATTCGGCTTCGGTCATCTTGTGGAACATCACGTCGCGCAGGATGCCGGCCGGATTGATCACGGCGTGCAGGCCGCCGAATTCCTTCTTGGCCTGCTCGACCATGCCGTAGACGGCGTCGAGGTCGGTCACGCTGTCGGAGTTGGAGACCGCCTCGCCGCCGGCGGCGCGGATCTCGGCGGCGACGGCTTCGGCCGGACCCGCGGAGCCTTCGTCTTCGCCCTTGAGGCCGCCGCCGAGGTCGTTGACCACGACCTTCGCGCCTTCCTGCGCGGCGATCAGCGCGCAATCGCGGCCAATGCCGTTGCCGCCTCCGGTGACCAGAACAACTTTGCCTGAAAGGGCGCCCATGGATCTGTCTCTTATACACATCTGACGCTGCCGACGACTCCTTACGTGTAG
>CAMFHW010000393.1 GCA_945952175.1 uncultured Phenylobacterium sp.
CAGCTATTCCGGCGCCTACCTGCTTCGGCGCGGCCTGTTCATGCCCTTCGAACTGCGGACCGTCCTCGACGCCGACCTCGTGCGCGAGGGCCTGCGCCGTCTGCAGCCGATCCGCCGCCTCGACCGGACCCTGGCCCCCACGCCCGCCTCTCCGGTCGCCCGGGTCTGCGCTCTGGAGTCCGCGAACTACCTGCGCAATCAGCTGCTGCGTGACGCCGACTGGGCCGGCATGGCCAGCTCACTCGAGATTCGCACGCCGTTGGTGGACTACGCGCTCCTCAAGGCCCTCGCCCCTGTCATCCCGCATATGGCGGACGGGGTCGGCAAGCGCGCCTTGGCGCGGGCCGCGACGACCCGGCTCCCCGCGCACCTCGTCGAACGGGCGAAAACCGGCTTCTCGGTGCCCACCGGCGCTTGGTTGGCCAAGGCGTTCGAGTCGCGTCCGGGAGCGCTCGCGACCCGCGGCCTGACTTCGCGGGCCTGGTGCCGCGAACTGATCGCGTTGGAAGAGGCGCGCAGCGCGGCGTGACCATGTCGAAGTCGTGCTTGGCCCTGCTCACCGACGCCTTTGGCGGCCATGGCGGTATCGCGCAGTACAATCGCGACCTGGTTCAGGCCCTGGCCGGCATGCCCGAGATCGGCGCGATCGAAATCCTTCCGCGGCATGCGCCCGGACCGCTCGGCGACCTGCCTTCGCGGGTTCGCCAGCACCGGCCCCCGCCTGGCCGCATCGCCTATGTCGCGCGCGCCTGGCGCTCGGCGCGGCGCTCTCCGCCTGCGCTCGTGTTCTGCGGACATCTGCATCTTGCCCCCCTCGCGGCGGCGATCGCCTGGCGCTGCAAGGCCCGCCTGGTGGTGCAGACGCACGGGGTCGAAGCCTGGTCGCGGCCGTCCCGCCTCCAGCGCTGGGCGATCGAAAGGGCCGACCTGGTGCTGGCGGTCAGTCGGCACACGCGCGCGAAAATCCTGGACTGGTCGAGGCTGGAACCGGAACGCGTGCGGGTGGCCCCGAACACCGTCGCCGACGACTACGGCCCCGGCGGGGTCGAGGACGTGCGCCGCGCTCTTGGTCTCGACGGCAAGCAGGTGGTTCTGACGGTCGGACGCCTGGCCGCCACCGAACGCTACAAGGGGCAGGACCGGGTCATCTCCACCCTGCCGGCGCTGGTGTCGGCCGGACGTGACGTCGTCTATCTGATCGCCGGCGACGGCGAAGATAGCGCGCGCCTGGAACGGCTGGCGGCCGAACGCGGCGTCGCCGATCGCGTGAGGTTCCTAGGGCGGGTCGAACGCGATCAGTTGCCTGGCCTCTACCGCGCGGCCGATGTGTTCGTCTTGGCCTCGACCGGCGAGGGGTTCGGGATCGTGCTGCTGGAGGCCATGGCCTGCGGCGCGCCGGCGCTCGGCCTGGACGTGGCCGGATCCGTCGACGCCCTGGCTGAAGGCGCCCTGGGGCAGGCCGTGACCCCGGATCATCTGGCCGCCGCCCTCATGGAGGCGCTGGGCGCCGCGGGCCGCGACCCCACCCTACCCGAGCGGGTTCGGGCGCGTTTCGGCCGCCCGGCGTTCGAGGCGCGCCTGCGCCGGGCCCTGTCCCCCGTGCTGGGCGCGCAGGTGGCCGCCTGATGCGCGTGCTGGCCCTCATGACCGACGCTTTTGGCGGATACGGCGGCATCGCCCAATACAATCGCGACCTGGCCGATGCGCTCGCGGCGGTTCCCGCGATCGACGAGGTCGAGGTGCTGCCGCGGTACGCGCCCGATCCGATCGGGCCGCTGCCCGACAAGGTGGTGCAGCATCCCGCCCAACCCCACCGGTCCCGCCTCTCGCTGCGGGCCTTCGACCTCGCGGCCCGGCGCAGGCCGGACCTCGTGTTCTGCGGCCATATCCACCTCGGCCCCCTGGCGGCGGCCGTCGCCAAGGCGTGGCGCTCGCGGTTGCTGGTCCAGACCCACGGTGTCGAGGTCTGGACACGGCCGTCCGAGGTGCGTCGCCGGAGCCTCGAAGCCGCGGACGGCGTCCTGAGCGTCAGCAGGGACACCCGCGCCAAGGTCCTCAACTGGGCCGATCTCGCGCCGGAGCGGGTGCGCGTCGTGCCGAACACCTTCGCCCTCGATTTCACCCCCGGAGACCGCGCTGCGGCCAGGGCCCGCCTCGGCGTCGGCGACGCCAAGGTGATCCTGAGCGTCAGCCGCCTGGATGGCGGCCAGCGTCACAAGGGGCAGGACCGGGTGATCCGCGCCCTACCGCATCTCCGCGCCCGCGGGATCGACGTCGTCTATGTGGTCGCCGGGGTGGGCGACGACATGACCCGCCTGCAGGTTCTGGCCGCGGCCGAAGGCGTCAGCGATCATGTGCGGTTCGTCGGCAAGGCGCCGCCGCAGGACCTGCCCGACCTCTACCGCGCCGCTGACCTCTTCGCCCTCCCCTCGACGGGCGATGGGTTCGGGATCGTCTTCCTGGAGGCCATGGCCTGCGGGACGCCGGCGCTGGGCCTGGCCGCCGGCGGAGCGATCGATGCGCTCGCCGAGGGGCGGCTCGGCGTCGCGGTCGAGGAGCGCGAGCTCGTACCGGCGCTCGCCGCCGCCCTGGAGGCGCGGAGGCCTGATCCGCAGGCGCTCGCCGCCCGCGTCGGGGCCCGGTTTGGCCGCGAAAGCTTCAGACATCGCATCGCCGCGGCGATCGGGGCGGTGATGGCATGAATGTTCAATATCCGGCGGCTAGGCTTCGCCCATGAGCGTGATGAGCGACAACAGCGCCTCGGCGGCGGAACGGCTGCTGATCCTCGAGGCCGGGCGAGCCGAGCGCAACTACTGGTCCGACCTCTGGGCCTATCGCGAGCTGTTCGCCATCCTGGCCTGGCGGGACCTGGCGATCCGCTACAAGCAAACCGCCATCGGAGTGGCGTGGGCGCTCATCCGTCCCGCCCTGACCGTGGCGATCTTCACGGTCGTCTTCGGCAAGCTGGCGAAGCTGCCCAGCGACGGCCAGGCGCCATATCCGCTGATGGTGTTCGCCGGGATGCTGCCCTGGACCCTGTTCTCGACCATCCTCAACGACGGATCGAACAGCCTGGTCAGCAATGCGAACCTGATCGGCAAGGTCTATTTCCCCAGGCTCATCGTCCCCTGCGCCTCGATCGCGGTGGCCATCGCCGATTTCGGCGTCACCCTGGCCCTGCTGTTCGGCATGATGGCCTGGTTCCATTTCATGCCCGACTGGCGGATCGTCTTCCTGCCGTTGTTCGTCGTCCTGGCGATCCTCGCCAGCCTGGGTCCCGCCCTGTGGCTGACCGCGATGAACGTGAAGTACCGGGATTTCCGCTACCTGATCCCGTTCGTCCTGCAGTTCGGGCTCTATGTCTCGCCAGTGGGCTTCGCCAGCAAGGTGGTGCCCGACCAATGGCGGCTCCTCTACAGCATCAACCCGATCGTCGGCGTCATCGACGGCTTTCGCTGGTGCCTGCTTGGGGGCGAGGCCCAGATCTACATGCCGGGCTTCCTCGTCAGCCTGGGTGTCGTGGCCGGCTTCCTCTGGCTGGGCATCTGGTACTTCCGCAAGACCGAACGCACCTTCGCGGACCTGCTCTGATGGCCAGCGACGTCGTCATCCGCGCCGAAGGCCTCGGCAAGAAGTACATCATCGGCCATCAGGCCCAGCGCGAGGGCTATGTCGCCCTGCGCGACGTCATCGCCCGCAACGTGCGCAATTTCGGCCGGACCGCGATGGATGTGATGCGCGGTCGCCCGACCGTGGCCGGCGACGAGCTGGAGGAGTTCTGGGCGCTGCGCGAGCTCGACTTCGAGATCCGCCGTGGCGACGTCGTGGGCGTGATCGGACGCAACGGGGCCGGCAAGTCGACCTTGCTGAAAGTGCTGTCCCGGATCACCGAGCCGACCGAGGGGCGCGTCGAGATCCGGGGCCGCGTCGCCAGTCTGCTCGAGGTCGGCACCGGCTTCCATCCGGAGCTGACGGGCCGCGAGAACATCTATCTCAACGGCGCGATCCTCGGCATGAGCCACGCGGAGATCCGCCGCAAGTTCGACGAGATCGTGGACTTCGCCGAGGTCGAGCGGTTCCTCGACACGCCGGTGAAGCGCTATTCGAGCGGCATGTACGTGCGCCTGGCCTTCGCGGTGGCCGCGCATCTGGAGCCCGAGATCCTGATCGTCGACGAGGTGCTCGCCGTCGGCGACGCCGAGTTCCAGAAGAAGTGCCTGGGCAAGATGGGCGAGGTCGCCCGCGGCGGGCGGACGGTGCTGTTCGTGAGTCACAACATGCACGCCGTGAAATCCCTCTGTCGGAGGGGGGTCGTTCTGAGCCGCGGGCGGGGGGCGTTCGACGGCCCGGCCGGCGAGGCGGTCGACAAGTACCTCGCGGCGCTCCCGGAATCGGACGCCGGTGCCGACCGCCCGGAGGGGCGGTCGGGGACGGGCGAGTGGCGGTTCACCGCCGCCGACCTGAGCAAGCTGGCGTTCGGGG
>CAMFHW010000394.1 GCA_945952175.1 uncultured Phenylobacterium sp.
GGTATCGACCAGCGCCCAGCCGTCGCCGTCCTCCAGCGCCCACACATTGATGAAGGCCAGCGACCCGCCCAGCGGCATCCGCAGCCATTTCACGCCCGGCGCGACGTCGATCGCCTCACCGGTCTTCGGCCCCTGCTCGAAGGGATAGACGAGCTTGGGCCTTGGATGCTCCGGTATGGCGTCCTCGAACCCGTCGCGCATGTGGTCTCTCCCCGAAAATCGAACCCTATTGTCGGACGGCGACGCTGCGGGATCAAACATCCAATCGCGCCGTTGTGGCTTGGTTCAGCCGCCGTTCACGCCGAACTTGCTCATTCCCAGCCCTTGGGCGTATGTCGCCTTTAGGGATCCACCCAGGAGAGTCTAAGAACATGAAGCCCTTTGGAATCGGGCTCGCGGCCGCCCTCATCGTCGCGGTCATGGCGCCCGCCGCGGTGATGTCCGCGAGCAAAGGCGCGCCGCCCGCGGTCAGCGAGGCGCAACGCAAGCAAGGCATGGCCGAGGCTCCCGCGGTCGCGCAGTCCATCGGCATCACCTGCCAGGTGACCGACGCCCGCTTCATCGGCAAGCAGGCCGACGCGAAGACCAAGGCTTCGACCAGCTATTACGAGATCGACTGCGACAAGGGCCTGGGCTTCATCCTGCAGTCGCCGGCCGGCGGCAAGGCCAGCGCCTTCACCTGCATCGAGGCCGACACGCCCCAGCCCGACGGCAAGCCGTCGTCCCTGCCCTGCGTCCTGCCGGGCAACGCCGATCCCAAGGCCGATCTGGTGCCGCTGCTGGCCAAGGCCGGCGTGACCACCTGCGTGCCCGACGGCGCGCGCGGCATCGGGCAGTCCTCGACCAACACCTTCCTGGAAGTCTCCTGCCAGGGCGGGTCGGGCTACGTGATCCAGGCCGCCGCCCCGGCCACCGTCGACGGCGCCGTCGTGGCCAATGACTGCCTCGTCTACGACGCCGGCGAGGGCAACATCAAATGCATCCTGCATGACAAGGCCTCGCGCATGGCGGTGGTCGACCAGTACGTGAAGGCCGCCAACAACGGCTGCGCGGTCAAGGATCGCCGCTTCGTCGGCATGGCCCAGTCGGGCGCCGCCTACTGGGAAACCTCCTGCCAGGACGGCAAGGGCTACATCTATCAGGTCGAGAAGGGCCAGCTGGCCAAGACCTTCGAATGCTCGAAGGCCCAGGGCATCCTCGGCGGCTGCGAGCTGACCAACACCAAGGAAGCTGAAACCGCCCAGGCCGGCCTCTATACCAGCCTGTCCAAGAAGGCCGGCTTCGACTGCGCGGTCTCCAAGTACGGCCCCTTCCCCTCGCCCGCGGGCCTGGACGTGGTCGAACTGGCCTGCTCCAACCGCACGGACGGCGCCGTCGGCATCTTCGCCGGCCCCGGCCAGACCTCGCGCGTGGTCGACTGCGCCCGCGCCCCGCTGGTCGGCTACCGCTGCTCCTTCACCAAGCCGGAGGACGGCTACAAGTTCGTCACCGCCGACCTGAAGAAGATGGGCAAGGACAGCTGCAACGTCTCGGCCATCCGGATCATCGGCAAGACGGCCAAGGGCACGACCTATCTCGAAACGGCCTGCTCCGACGGCCTGAAGGGCTATGTGCTGGAATACAACACCGCTCCGACCCTGGAGCCTGTGTCGGCCACCGGCTGCGCCTTCACCAAGGACTGCAAGCTGCCCGGCAACGTCTGATCCTTCGGACCGCCGAACCGAACGAGGCCCGCGGAGCGATCCGCGGGCCTTTTCGTTGGGCGTGACGCCCACCCCCGTCATCCTGGGCCTTGTGCCTAGGACCCCTCTGTCGGCGTGACGACCGGCGCAGGCGCATCCTCGCCGCGAGCCTGCATCTCAGCAGAAGCTTCGACAGGGGTCCTAGGCACAAGGCCTAGGATGACGTTGGGATATGAGCTGCCTTGGCGCCTTTCGACGCGCCGTTAGCGGCCAGCTTCAGCTTGTCCGCACCCGACCATGGCCTCGACCGCACGCTGCACAAGGCCGTTCAGCGGGTCGGGGTCGGTCTCCTGGAGCAGGCCGTCCAGCACCAGCATGGCCAGGCCGTGGATCACCGCCCAGCAGCCCACGGCGAATTCGGGGCTGAACCGCTCGGGCGCCTCGGCGGCCAGCCGCTCCAGCAACACGGCGCGCACCTGCTGCGAGGCCTCGCAGACCTCGCCGACCGGCCGCGCCGGGCCGAAGGTCAGCCGGAACAGCACCGGATGCTCGACGGCGTAGCGGACATAGGCCACCGCCTGGGCGACCAGGCCATGGCCCGGCTCGGCTCCCGCGTCCGCGGCTTCCAGCACGGCCCTCAGCCCCTCGACGCCGCGAACAGCGACGGCGGCCAGCAGGCTCTCGCGATCGGCGTAGTGGCGATAGGGCGCCATGGGCGAGACCCCGGCCCGGCGCGCCACGGCCCGCAGGCTCGGCTCCTGACCCTCGGCCAGCAGGTCCAACGCCGCGTCCAGCAGGGCGGCCCGCAGGTCGCCGTGATGATAGGCCGCCTTCTCGGACTCGTTCGCCGCCGTCTCGATCCTTCCCATGGGTCCGCTTGTTCCACAGACCTGCCGCAAGGTCCATGTTGACAACGTATACATTTGCGCCATGTATGCATCGTAAACATTCAGGAACCCCCATGTCCGCCCCCGAACTCTTCGCCCCCCTCGCCCTGGCCAGCGGCGCCGTCCTGCCCAACCGCATCGCCAAGGCGGCGATGGAGGAGAACCTGGCGGGCGCGGGCCAGCTGCCCGACGCCCGGCTCATCGCCCTCTATCGCCGCTGGTCCCGGGGCGGGGCGGGCCTGCTGATCACCGGCAACGTCATGGTCGACGGACGCGCCCTGACCGGCCCCGGTGGGGTGGTGCTGGAGGAGGCCAGCGACCTCGCCCCCTTCCGCCGGTGGGCCGAGGCGGCGCAATCCGGCGGCGCCAAGGTGTGGATGCAGATCAACCACCCCGGCCGCCAGGTGCAGGTCGACCAAGGCGGGCTCGCCTGGTCGGCCTCCGACGTGCAGGTCGACCTCGGGCCCCATTCGAAGCTGTTCGTGAAGCCCAAGGCCATGAGCGAGGCCGAGGTCGCCGAGACCATCGCCCGCTTCGCCGCCACCGCCCGCCAGGCCGACCTCGCCGGCTTCGACGGGGTGCAGGTCCATGCCGCCCACGGCTATCTGGTCTCCCAGTTCCTGTCGCCACTGACCAACCGCCGCACCGACGCCTGGGGCGGCGACATCGAAGGCCGCGCCCGTCTGCTGGTCGAGATCGTCAAGGCGGTGCGCGCGGCCGTACGGCCCGATTTCGCGGTGGCGGTGAAGCTCAACTCCGCCGACTTCCAGCGCGGCGGCTTCGACCAGGCCGACGCGCGGGCGGTGGTCGGAATGCTCAACGACCTCGGCGTCGATCTCGTGGAGCTGTCCGGCGGCAGCTACGAAAGCCCCGCCATGCAGGGCGAGGCCGCCGACGGGCGCACCCTGGCGCGCGAGGCCTATTTCCTGGAGTTCGCGCTCGAGCTGAAGGACGTCGCGCGCATGCCGCTGATGGTCACCGGCGGCGTTCGCCGGCGCGAGGTGGCCGCCCAGGCGGTCGCCGACGGCGTCGCCATGGTCGGAATCGCCACCGCGCTGGCCCTCGATCCCGACCTGCCGCGACGCTGGCGCGAGGCGCCTGCCGACGCCCCCGTCGCGCCGCGGCTGAAATCCGCCAACAAGACCGTCGTCGCCATGGCCGGCATGGCCCACACCGGCCGCCAGCTGCGCCGCATGGCCGGCGGCGGCGAGCCGGCGGCCCAGAGCTCACCCCTGGTCGCCCTGCTCCTCAACCAGCTCCGCCGCCGGGGCCTGATCCGCCGCTATCAGCGCTACCTGGCGGCCCGGGCCTAGCCGCTCGAAGCGATGCGCTCCATCCGGCCGCTCAGGGCGCCGAGGCCCAGACAAGCGAAAGGCCGCGGCGCCTGGGGCGCGCCGCGGCCTCTGGGGGTGTGCCGGGAATGGGGTCTAGGGGTCTGTTACTCCTTGGGTTTCAGGTTGCGGCCGGGGTCAGGCCTTCTTCGGGGTGCGGCCGGCGCGGACGGCCTTGCGGTGGGCGGAGGCCTTGTGCATGCGGGCCTTGGAGGTCTTGGAGACGTGACGGACCTTGGTCACGCGATGCATCTTGCCGCCGGTCTTGGCCTTGGTGACGGTCGACTTGGAGACCGTGGCCTTGGCGGGCGTCTTGGCCGAGGTCTTGGCCGGGGCGGTCGAGGTCTTGGCGACTTCGGTGCGGGCCACGACCGGGGCCTGCGGGGCGGCGACCGCCTGGGCGGCGACGGCGACGCCGGCGGTGGACAGGACGGCGGCGGCGAGGATGGCGCGAATGTTCATGGTGGTGAGCTCCTTCAGGTGTTTGGTTCGGCGGGAGCGCCGATGAACATCACCTTGAAGGGCCCGCCTCACGCCAGCCGCTCACCAACCTTACAACGGCGTGAGGTT
>CAMFHW010000395.1 GCA_945952175.1 uncultured Phenylobacterium sp.
GCCACCCCCTGGTCGGGGTAGATGAACAGCCACTTCCAATCCATCGCCACCACCTGGACTCGCAGCGGCGCGGCGTTGGGATCGACCGGGCGGCCGGCGGCGACGCGATCCAGCGGACGGAACGGGTCCAGCAGATGGGTGCTGGACCAGGTCACCGCGCCGAGCGCGATGATGATCAGGAGCGGCACCGACCAGATCACCACCTCCAGCGCCGTCGAGTGGTCGAAATGCGGCGCGTAGGTCGCGTCGCGATTGCCGCTGCGATAGCGCCAGGCGAACACCACGATCAGCACCATCACCGGGACGATGATCAGCAGCATCAGTCCGGTGGCGGTGTAGATGAGGTCGCGCTGTTGCAGCGCCACGTCGCCGGCGGGGTTCAGGACATCGCGCTGGCAGCCAGCGAGCAGGCCGAGAGCTAGGATCGGCGCCAGGCGCAGGCGTGCGGCGAGGGAAGGGCGTTCGCGCATGCCGTTCGAGTTAGGCCGGGGACCGGGCGCGCTACATTGGACATTTTGCCCAATCCCCCCGCTCGCGGGTTCGGCTCAGAGAACATAGGCTGTCTGTAAGGATGCGCCCGCGCCGTCGTGCGCGGCCATCCCGGCGGACGGCGGATGAACCGCGGGAGCCTGGACGGCATGTCTGTTGAATCGACCTCGACGCCCCTGGAGCGCGACGCGCGCCTCGTGAACGCGCGCGAGCATCGCGTCGCCCCGGGCGAGATCGCCATCGGGGTGATCATCGGGCGCACCAGCGAGTTCTTTGACTTCTTCGTCTATGCGATCGCCTCGGTCCTGGTCTTCCCAAAGCTGATCTTCCCCTATGTCGACCAGGTCACCGGCACGCTCTACGCCTTCGCGATCTTCGCCCTGGCCTTCGTGGGCCGGCCGTTCGGCACCCTGCTGTTCACCGCGCTCGACCAGCGGCACGGGCGCGGGGTGAAGCTGACCATCGCGCTCTTCCTGCTCGGCGGCTCGACCATGGCCATGGCTTTGCTGCCCAGCTACGAGCAGGTCGGCGCCCTGTCGGCGGGGCTGCTGGCCCTGTTCCGCTTCACCCAGGGGGCGGCGCTCGGCGGCGCCTGGGACGGCCTGCCGTCGCTTTTGTCGCTGAACGCCCCGCCGGAACGGCGCGGCTGGTACGCGATGATCCCGCAGCTCGGCGCGCCGCTCGGCCTCCTCGTCGCCGCCTCGCTCTTCGGCTACTTCCTCTACATCCTGACGCCGGCCGACTTCCTGGGCTGGGGCTGGCGCTATCCGTTCTTCGTGGCGCTGGCGATCAATGTGGTGGCCCTTTTCGCCCGGCTGCGGATCGTCGCCACGCCGGATTTCGAGCGCCTGTTCGAGAACCGCGAGCTGCAGCCGTCGCCGCCCTTCGCCACCCTGTTCGCCGAATGGCGCACCATCGCGCTGGGCGCCTTCGCGCCTCTGGCCAGCTTCGCCCTGTTCCACCTCGTCACCGTCTTCCCACTGTCCTGGGTGACCCTGTTCGCCGGCGAGCGCCCGGTGCGCTTCCTGGTCATCGAGGCGCTGGGCGCCGTGGTGGGCCTGCTGGCGGTGCTGGCCTCCGGCCTGATCGCCGACCGGGTGGGGCGCCGGCCGTTGCTCGGGATCTCCGCGGTCCTGATCGGCGCCTATAGCGGCTTCGCGCCCCAGCTGCTCAACGCCGGCGGGGTCGGCGAGACCTTCTACATGCTGGTCGGCTTCGCCCTGCTGGGCCTGGCCTTCGGCCAGTCCTCCGGGGTGGTGAACAGCAACTTCCAGCCCCAGCACCGCTACACGGGCGCCGCCATCGTCGCCAATTCGGCCTGGCTGATCGGCGCCGGCTTCGCGCCATTGGTCGCCCTGTTCCTCGCCACCCGTTTCGGCCTGTGGTCGGTGGGCGCCTATCTGCTGTCGGGCGCGGCCTGCACGCTCGGAGCCCTGGCGATCAACCGCGACTGGGGGCGGCGCGCGGAATGACCGAGCACCGCATCGCGCCCGGCGCGGCCGTCGGCGTCACCGAGGAGATGATCCACGAGGTCGTGCACGGCTTCTACGACAAGGTGCGTGGCGACCCGGCCCTCGGCCCGATCTTCAACGGCGCGATCGGCGAGGCGGAATGGCCGCCTCACCTGGCCAAGATGTGCGACTTCTGGTCGTCGGTCCTGCTGATGACCGGCCGCTTCAAGGGCTCGCCCATGGCGGCCCATGTCCGCATCGGCGATCTGCGCCCGACCCACTTCGCCCGGTGGCTCCATCTTTTCCGCCAGACCGTCGGGACGCTGTGTCCGCCCCCGGCGGCGGCGCTCTTCGTCGCCAGGTCCGAGATGATCGCCCGGAGCCTGCAACTCGGCATCGCCGCCAGCCGTGGCGAGCTGCCGTCCGCCACCGGTTGATACGGTGTGGCGAGCAAAGGCCTGTCCTGAAGAAAATCTCCGGCGGGCGGTGGCTCCCCGAGCAGGACTCGAACCTGCGACAAGTCGGTTAACAGCCGACTGCTCTACCAGCTGAGCTATCGGGGATCAGCGCCGGAGGCCGGGCTTGTAGACGGGTCCGGCAGGGTGCGCAAGCGGCGAGTGGACGCGGAAGTCGACTAGTAGCCGGCTTCCTTCCCGTTGGGCTTTCCGTCGACGATCTGGTCGAGATATTCCGATAGGCCGTAGCCCACCAGCTCGCCGCAACGGTACTCCGTCATGCCTTCCGTGATGCGGGTCTGCAGTTCGGCGCCGTCCGGGGTGGTGCGGCGGTTGCGCAGAGGAATCAGCGACATCACCTGCCCGGTCACCTCGTAGTCGCGGCCCGATTCGGTGCGGACCTTGGCGCGCAGGGCGGTCTGATAGCCGGCCTCGTCCCAGTCGCTGTCGATGACGCATTCCTTGATCAGGTCGTACTGGCCGTCGCGGAACACCATGCCGCCCTGGCGCGCGCCACCCTTGCCGTCGCCGATCACCGACAGCATCATCCCGAAGTCGCGGCCGAAGTTCATCGGGCACCAGCGGTACCACTCGATAGCTTGCCAGTGGCGCGGGCCCCAGGACTTGTCGCGCAGGCCGAAGCCGTCGATCGCGAATCGCTCGTCGCCGATCGTGAAGGCGCCGCGGGCCGCGCAGTGCTGCTCGTAATGGGCCTTGGCGAAGGACTTTTCCGGATCGATCTCGATCGGCCTGCCGTCCTCGCGCACGGTCTCGCCGCCGTACATCGGAGAGACGCCCTCATAGTCGAGCTCGACCGTGCAGGGCAGGGTGGGGTTCTCGCGGAAGGCCTTCTTGGGATCGGCCATCTCGTGCGGCCGGGCGAGAATCAGCGCCTTGCCGGAATAGGTCACGCGCAGGCGCTTGAAGGGCTCGAGCACCTCGACCTTCAGCCCGCCGGCGCTCATCTCCGAATTGCCGGCGATGGTGGGCCGGCCGAACATGAACGCCACCCGCCCGTCCGGCAGGTAGAGGCAGACGCTCATCTCGGCGTAATTCTCGTTCGGGCGGTTGCCGATGCGGAACCAGCCGCCCGCCTTCGCGTCCGCGTCGAAGACGTTGAAGTACATGCTTTCGTTGTAGTTCTTGGCGTCGCCCGGATCGTGCGGAAACTCGTCCTGCGGTTCCAGGCGGGTCTTGAACCCGGTCGGCGGCTTGGCCATGGCGCGTCCTCATCCTTGTCTTCCTGAAGACGCTAGGACGCTTGACGCCGGGGCCGCCTAGATATGGATCAAAAAAAGAGCCCGGCCGAGGCCGGGCTTGTTTGAAGTCGGTGATGGTGGGGTGTCTTCGAAGAAGACGCCTACAGACTCCGCCTCCGTGGTTAAGCGGAGGTTAACCACGGACTCCTGTTCGAAAATTATGTTCGCCGCCGATTTGCCGCCTCGCCGGGCGCTGCGGGCTGCGCTAACCAGCGGACTTGTTCGACGGGCCAGAGGAGCGCGATGCGCATCCACTTCACGGGCATAGCCGGGGCGGGGATGAGCGCCGTGGCGCTGATGATGCGCGACGCGGGCCACCAGGTGTCCGGCTCCGACGCGGACGTCTTTCCGCCCATGTCGACCTATGTGGCGGGCCTGGGCTTCCCGGTGACCTATCGATTCGACGCGGCGAACCTGCCGGCCGATCTCGACCTGCTGATCCTCGGCGCCAGCGCCAAGCTCGGAGGAGAGGACAATCCCGAGGTGGCGGCCGTGCGCGCCCGTGGCGTGCGGATCGCGAGCTTTCCCGAGCTGGTCGGCGAGACCACGGCCGGGAGGATCAACACCGTGGTGGCCGGGTCGTTCGGCAAATCCACCTGCACGGCGCTGCTGGCCCATATCCTGCGCGAGAGCGGCCTCGACGCCGGCTGGATGATCGGCGCCATTTCGGCCTCGCTGCCCGCCACCGGCCATTGGGGCGGCGTCCGCGACATGGTGCTGGAGGGCGACGAGTACATCATCGGCGCCGGCGGCAAACGCATGCGCCCGGCGCTGGTGCTGCT
>CAMFHW010000396.1 GCA_945952175.1 uncultured Phenylobacterium sp.
CCACAGGATCGAACCCGTGAAGACGCCGGCGACCGTGACGCCGGCGCCGGCCGGCGAGAAGCCGGAGCCGGGCGCGAGCGCCGCGAAGATCGCCGCGAACATGATGATGGTCGGCGGATTGGTCAGGGTGAGCAGCACCGAGCCGGCGAACAGGCCGCCCATCGAGCGCGCCTCGGGTCGCGCCATCGCGGCGGCGTCGGGTCGGCGCAGGAAGGTCTTCAGGCCGAGCCACAGCAGGAACAGGCCCGCCGCCAAGTGCAGTGGTTTCTGATGGGCCAGCATGAAAGCCGAGACGCCAGCTAGGCCGAGGGCCGCCACCGCAGCGAAGGTCGCGTCGCCGACGGCGATGCCGAGGCCGGTCGCCAGGCCATGCCGCCAGCTTCGGGTCAGGGTGCGGCGCATGCAGAGCAGGCTCA
The DNA here is from genome assembly GCA_945952175.1 of uncultured Phenylobacterium sp. GTDB lineage: Bacteria > Pseudomonadota > Alphaproteobacteria > Caulobacterales > Caulobacteraceae > Phenylobacterium. The sequence continues at coordinate 417 of CAMFHW010000396.1, forward strand.
TCGGGCCGACCGGGGCGGCGACCGCGAGGCCGAAGCCGGCGGCCTTGAGATAGAGGGGGAAGAGGGACATTGAATTCTCCCGGGATTGGATTGGGCGGAAAAGCAAAAGGCCCCGCCGAGGGGTTCGGCGGGGCCTTTGGTTGGCTGGTCTCGAAGAGGGCGGACGCTAGGGCGTCGTCCCGATCCACGCGCACAGCCGCGCCCCACCGCGAAGAGCGGTTTTCTGCTGGGTCTGCAGCTGTTGGTGATGACGCGCCATGCGGCGAAGCTAGCGGAAGGCTCGGCGGCGCGCCAGGGACTGCTGCCCAACGAGCAGCTGTCCCCTAGAGCCGCTGGGCGTCGGTGAGCTTGTCGATCAGCCAGAGCCGGGCCGGCGGCAGGGGGCGGTTCAGCGGCCCGAAGATGAAGGCCTCAAGGAAGTGGGCCGTCAGGTCGAGGCCGGCCTTGACGTCGCCGGGCCGCAAGCCTGCCTGGGACGACAGCATGAAGGGCGGCAGGGTCAACAGGCGGTCCTTGTAAGGCTCGCCCGCGTCGCGGCTGACCGCGCGGCCGGTCCGGGGGCTGACATAGATCAGGTCGTCGAGCTGGCCGGTGGCGGCGCACTTGGAGAGGTCGAGACCGAAACCGAGATCCTGCAGCAGGCCGGCCTCGAAACGGACGAAGACGGCCGGCCAGACGTCCGGCAGGGCCAGTGCGCCGGTCAGGGCCTCGAAGGCCAGGAAGGCGCCCGGATGGGGCTCGCGTTCCGGCAAGGCGGCGGCGGCCACGGCGGCGGCGGCGGAGAGGCCGGCCAGGGCCAGCGGGTCGTCGAACAGGGCTGACGGCCCCTCCCCCACCGGCTCGATGGCAGCGGAGCCGAGCTGGTCGGAGACGCGGGCGCGGTAGCTGACGATGGCCCGAGCGCCGGCCTGAAGGAACGGCTTGATCCGGCGCGAGGCGCCGCCGGCGACATGGGCGGCGTACTTGCCGTGATGGGCGGTCAGGAGTTCGACGATCGCCCCGCTCTCGCCGAAAGCGCGGGCCGAGAGGACATAGGCGTCGTCCTCGAACTCCATCAGGCCCCCTGCTCCACCACCCAGGCGAGGGTCTCGTGCCAATCGGCGCTCGCGTTCAGGCCGAAGACCTCCGGCAGCGCGTAGATCAGCTCTTCCGTTCCAAGGGTATGCCGCTCGGCTGGACCACCCACAGGGCGGATGGTCAGGCGGTTGTTCAGCAGGGCGTAGCGGGCCTCCGGCGTGGTCCGCGCGACCATCAGGACCTGGCGGAACTTGGACTTCGGATGGGTCGAGGTGAACCAGTTGCCGACCTCGTAGTCGATCGGCTCCGGCGTCTCGCCCGAGAGGCGGTAGACCGGCGTCCAGGCCTCCAGCTTGGTCTCCAGCAGGACCTCCTGGCCGACCTGTCGTAGGCGGAACGGCTCATGCGGCGTGGCCTGGGGCTCGTCCATGATCCAGCGCAGGGGTGTGGTCAGAACCGCGCCACCGAACCCGACATCGGCCAGCCAGGCCTCCCCGTCGAGCCGGACCTTCAGCGCGCGATGGGTGCGCGGCGGGGGCGGCGCGTCGGGCGGCGCCATCCAGAACACCCGCCCGATCAGGCCTTCGACCTCGAAGCCGATCTTGGTCAGCACGCGCTCGAAGAGGTTGTTCTGTTCGAAGCAGTAGCCGCCCCGCTGCGCCGCGATCAGCTTGTCGTCGATCGCGGCCGGGTCGAGATCGATCCCGTGACCCAGCAGGACGTCGATATTCTCGAACGGAATGGCGGCGGGGTGCAGCAGATGCAGCTCGCGCAGCACTTCCAGCGTCGGCTCCGCGGGACCCGCATAGCCGATGCGGTCGAAATAGGCGTCGAGGTCGATCATGCGACCTCAACTATGCGCTTATGCGTCGAAGTCGAGGCCCACATCGCCATAGAATTCGCGCTTGTCGGCCCAACGCTCGTCGACCTTCACCGTCAGGAACAGGTGGACCGGGCGGTCGAGCAGTTCGGCGAGTTCCTCGCGGGCCTTCTGACCGATCCACTTCAGGGTCTGGCCGTTCTTGCCAAGCACGATCGGGCGCTGGCTCTCGCGCTCCACATAGATGGTCTGCTCGATGCGGGCCGAGCCGTCCTGGCGCTCCTGGAAGGCGGTGGTCTCGACGGCGGCGGCATAGGGCAGTTCCTCGTGGACCCGCAGATAGATCTTCTCGCGGGTGATCTCGGCGGCCAGCAGCCGCGCCGGCAGGTCGGCCGTCTGCTCCTCCGGATAGAGCCAGGGCCCTTCCGGCATCAGCTCGGCCAGGCGCGCGCGCAGGTCCTCGACGCCGGAGCCGTCGGCGGCGGAGATCATGAAGACCTCCGAATAGACGCCGGTGTCGAACAGGCGCTGGACCACGGCCAGCATCCGCTCGCGCTTCACCCCATCGATCTTGTTCATGCCGAGGATGGCCTGCTTCCCGGCGGCCTTCAGGCCCTCGATGATCGTCTCGACGTCGTGGATGGCGCGCTTTTCGGCCGCCTTGGCCGAGCCGTCCTCGACGGCGAGTTCGGCCTGGACGTCGACCAGGTGGACCACCGCGTCGGCCTCGTCGGCGCCGCCCCAGGCCGCGCGCACCATGGCCCGGTCGAGCCGGCGGCGCGGCGAGAAGATCCCGGGGGTGTCGACCAGGATGATCTGGGCCTCACCGGCCATGGCGACGCCGCGCACCGGGAAGCGCGTCGTCTGGACCTTCTGGGTCACGATGGAGACCTTCGCGCCCACCAGGCGGTTGGTCAGGGTCGACTTGCCCGCATTGGGCGCGCCGATGATCGCGGCGAAGCCGGCGCGGGTCATGCGTCTTTCTCTCTCTTGGCCAGCATCAGGTCGGCGGCGGCCTTTTCGGCCTCGCGCTTGGAGCCGCCCTGGGCGGTTTCTGGGTCGAAGCCCGGGATGCGGACTTCGATGGTGAAGGTGGGGGCGTGGCTGGGGCCCGTCGAGCCCACAACGACATAGGCCGGCACGGGCAGGCCCCGGGCCATGGCCCATTCCTGCAGCAGGGTCTTGGCGTCCTTGTTGCGCGGGGTGTCCAGCTCGTCGAAAACACTGATCCAAGCCTCGCGGAAGAAGGCCCGCGCGACCTCGAGGCCGCCTTCGAGATAGAGGGCCGCGATCAGGGCCTCGCAGGCGTCGCCCAGGATGCGGTCGTTGTCACGGGCGCCGATCTTGGTCGCGCCGGCGTTGAGCCGCAGCGCTTCGGGCAGGCCGATCTCCCGGCCGACCTGGGCGCAGGCCTGGTAGTTGACCAATTGGTTGATCAGCTTGGAGAGCTCGCCCTCCTTGGCGGTCGGACGCAGCTCCATCAGCCGCTCGGCGGCCATCAGGTTCAGCACCCGGTCGCCCAGAAATTCCAGCCGCTCGTTGTTCGGGGTTTTCGGCGAGGTCGCCCCGACGCTGGCATGGGTCAGCGCCCGCTCCAGCAGGTCACGGTCGGCGAAAACGTGGCCGATCCGGCCCTCGAGCTCGGCGACCGCTGTGTCCCGCTTGTTCATTTCAGGCGATGGAAGAACCGGTCGGGCCGGGCGTCCATCACCCAGGTCCACGGCTTGAACAGCGACCCGCCCTTGTCCCAGGACAACAGGATCATCTCGGCCCGTCCCACGATATTCTCGGCCGGAACATAGCCCACGCCGATCTCGCTGGGCGCCCGGCTATCCAGGGAATTGTCGCGATTGTCGCCCATGAAGAAGAAGTGGTTCTCGGGCACCACAAAGACGCCGGTATTGTCCATGTCGCCGTCGGGCCCGAAGTCGTAGGTCACGAACTGCCGCCCGTTCGGGAACGTCTCTTCGTAGCGCTCGACACTGCGGGTGAAGCCGTAGCCGGAATCGACCATCACCGGCGGCAGGGCCTTCCGCGGCACGACCTTGCCGTTGATGAACAGCACCCCGCCCTTCACCTGGATCCGGTCGCCCGGCAGGCCGACCAGGCGCTTGATGTAGTCGGTGTGGCCGTCGCGGGGCAGCTTGAAGACGATGATGTCGCCGCGCTCCGGGGC
>CAMFHW010000397.1 GCA_945952175.1 uncultured Phenylobacterium sp.
GCCGCATACCGGTCTGGGGATTCGCCCGGGTGGTCGAGAGCCGCGCGCCGGACGCGCCGGTGGGCCTGCGCCTGTTCGGCTACCTGCCGATGTCCAGCCACGCGACCATGCGCCTGGTCAAGAGCCGCACCGGCTTCGTCGACGCCGCCGCCCACCGCGCCGAGCTGCCGCCCACCTACAACGCCTATGCCGAGGCGCCGGCCGATCCGCTGGACGACCACCGCGCCCTGCTGCGCCCGCTCCTGATGACCTCATTCCTGATCGACGACTTCCTCTCCGAGGATCCGGCGATCTCGACGCTGGTGCTCTCCAGCGCGTCCAGCAAGACGGCCATGGGCCTGGCCTGGTTCGCGCGCCGCCGCGGCCTGAAGGTCCTCGGCCTGAGCTCGCCCGCCAACCTGGCGCGCCTGGAGGCGCTGCGCCTCTACGATCGCATCCTCCCCTATGATCGGGCGGGCGAGCTCTCGTCCGACGGCCCGGCCGTCTTCGTCGACTTCGCAGGCGACCGCGCCGTGGTGGCCGCCGCGCACAAGGCCCTGGGCGCCAGCCTCGCCCGCAGCCTGATCGTGGGCGGCACCCATTGGGAACGGCGCGGCGGCGAGGCGGCGCTCGAAGGCCCGCAGCCGGTGCTGTTCTTCGCGCCGGACCAGATCCGCAAGCGCATGGGCGAGTGGGGTCCGGGCGAGCTGGAGGCGCGCTTCCACGCCGGCCTCGCCGCCTTCGTGGCCGACAGCCCGTGGCTGACCCTCGTCCGCCACCAGGGGGCCCAGGCCCTGCTCGACGCCTACGCCCTGATCCTCGAAGGCCGCGCAAGGCCCGAGGACGGTCATATCATCCGGCCGGCCTGAACCGGTCCTCAAGCGGGAGACACGCCATGGACGGCGACGTTCGCATCAACCCCTATCTGGCGGGCAACTTCGCCCCGGTCCGCACCGAGGACGATTTCGTGGCCAAGGTCACGGGCGAGATCCCGCGCGAGCTCGCCGGCACCCTCTACCGCACCGGCCCGAACCCGCAGTTCGAGCCGCGCGACAAGAACTATCACTGGTTCACCGGCGACGGGATGATCCACGCCTTCCGCGTCGAGGACGGCAAGGTCACCTACAAGAACCGCTATGTCCGCACGCCGAAGTGGGAGCTGGAGCACGAGCACGGCCGCTCGCTGTTCGCCGGCTTCAACCCGATGGCCTCCGACCCCATCGCCATGGGCAAGGACGGGGGCGTCGCCAACACCAACATCCTGTTCCACGCCGGCAAGCTGCTGGCGCTGGAGGAGGGCCACATGCCCTTCGAGATGGAGGCCGGCAGCCTGAACTCCCTGGGCTATGCCGACCAGTACAAGGGCCGGGTCACCGCCCACCCGAAGCTCGATCCCAAGAGCGGCGAGATGGTCTGGTTCGGCTATGGCGTCGGCGACATGCCGCTGTCGGCCGGCATGAGCTACGGCGTCACCGACGCGTCGGGCAAGGTCACCCGCCGCTCGGACTTCCAGGCGCCCTATTCGGCCATGGTCCACGACTTCCTGGTGACCGAGAACTACGTCCTGTTCCCGATCATGCCGCTGACCGGCAGCCTGGAGCGCGCCATGAAGGGCCTGCCGGCCTATGCCTGGGAGCCGGAGAAGCCGGTCCAGGTCGGGGTCATGCGCCGCGACGCCGACGTCTCGACCATCCGCTGGTTCAACGCCCCGGCCTCCTACGTCTTCCACCCAATGAACGCCTATGAGGCCGACGGCAAGATCGTCGCCGAGGTCTGCCGCTACGACGCCGCGCCGCTGTTCCCGATGGCGGACGGCTCGCCCGGCCAGCGCACCGCCGCGCGCCTGACCCGCTGGACCTTCGACCTGTCGGGCAAGACCGACGCGATCAAGGAAGAGGCCATCGACGACCTCGACAGCGAGTTTCCGCGCTTCGACGAACGCTTGGCCGGCAGCGCCTATCGCCACGGCTGGTACGCCGGCGACCCGACCAATTCCAAGTCGGTGAAGCTGAACGCCATCGCCCATCTCGACCTCAAGACCGGCCAGCGCCAGGTCCACGCGTTCCAGGGCGGCGACATGACCTCCGAGCCGGTCTTCACCCCGCGCTCGGACGATGCGCCCGAGGGCGAGGGCTGGCTGACGGCGGTGGTCTACCGCGCCGCCGAGAACCGCTCGGACTTCGTGGTGTTCGACGCCCAGGACGTCGCCAAGGGCCCGATCGGCGTCGCCGAGCTGCCCCGCCGCGTGCCCTTCGGCTTCCACGGCAACTGGGTCTCCGCCTAGTCGCCACGGCCCCGCCTGCGCTAAGCCTGTCCTCAAGCTGGGAGGGCAGGTGGCGTGCGGACCTTCGGAACCATCCTGGCGGCGCTGGGCCTGGCCGGCGCCGCCCACGCCGCGGCGCCGGGCCTGCCCGCCCTGCAGCGACCGTTCGAGGCGGTGAAGCCGGTCGCCAGTCTCAAGGTCTCCGGCACGGCCGATTGGGTCGCCATCGCCCCCGACGCCGTCTGGGTCGGCGGTTCCGGCCCCGACGTGGTGGTGCGCATCGATCCGCGCACCAACCGCATCACCGACCGTGTCGAACTGCCGGGCGAGCCCTGCGCCGGCATCGTGCTCGGCTTCGGCGCCCTGTGGGCCCCGCTTTGCGGCGCCCATCCGGGCCTGGCCCGCGTCGACCTCGCGACCCGCAAGCTCGATCGCGTCACGCCCCTGGCCTCGGTCATGGCGGAGGCGGGCATCGCGGCCGCCGGCGACAGCCTCTGGCTTCCCATCGACGACCGGGGCGGCCTCGCCCGGCTGGATCCCGCCACTGGTCGGATACGTTCCGTGCTCGCCCTGCCGCCCGGCTCGCTCAACCCGCTGGGGCAAGGCGACCGCCTCTGGGTCACCAGCATCAAGACCGATCGGCTGGTCGCCGTCGACGCGCGCCGGGCGGTGGTCGTCGGCGAAGCGCCGACCGGCCCTCAGCCGCGCTTCCTGGCCGCCGGCGCCGGCTCGGTCTGGACCCTCAACCAGGGCGACGGATCGGTCACCCGCGTCGACGCGGCCAGGCTGAAGGTCACCGCCACCGCGCCGCTCGGCCTGGCGGGCCACGGCGGCGACATCGCTTTCACGTCGGGCTGGGTGTTCACCACCCTGATGGGCGTGCCGCTCACCGCTGTGCGCGCCGCCGACGCCAGGCCCGTGCGCCAGTGGGTCGGGCCCGGTGGCGATTCCCTGCGCATCGGCCATGGCGCGGTCTGGCTCACCGACTATCGCAAGGGCCTCGTCGCCCGCTATCCGCTGACCCGGCTCGTCCCATGATACGCGCAGAGGTTTCGGTGCGACGCGCGGCGGTCTAGGCTGGAGCCGCCATGGCCCTGACCTCCGCTCCGTCCCGCAGCCGCGCCCAGCGCATCATGCGCCTCGCCACCACGCGCCCCAACCTGATGGGCGGGGCCGCGGTGGGCGTGGCCGGCTGGCTTGTCCTCGCCTTCATCCCGGAACTGCGCTGGAGCACGCGCAGCATCCTGGCCTGGGACGCGGGGTGCCTCGCCTTCATCGTCGGCCTGATGTTCCACATGGCCAACAAGGGACCGGACGACCTGCGCGCCAAAGCCGCCGCCCAGGATGAGGGCCAGGGCCTGATCCTGGGCATCGTGCTCTGCGCCTGTATCGCCAGTCTGGGCTCCATCGCCGCCGAGCTGGGCCTGGCCAAGGACGCGCCGGGCCTGGAGCGCACCCTGCGCATCGGTCTCGCCGCCATGACCGTGGCGGTGTCCTGGTTCGTGGTGCAGCTGATCTTCGCCCTGCACTACGCCAACATGTATTACACCGCGGGGCGCGAGGGCGGCCTGGCCTTTCCCCATGACAAGCATTGCGGCGAGCCCCCGGAGCCCGACTATTGGGACTTCATCCACTTCGCCGTGGTGATCGGCGCCGCGGCCCAGACCGCCGACATCGCGTTCACCTCCAAATCCTTGCGCAGGATCGGCACCCTGCACAGCCTGATCGCGTTCGTCTTCAACACCGTGGTGCTGGCCCTCAGCATCAATCTCCTGGCTTCCATCGTCTGACCCCCGCCTCGTCCATGTCCCCCGTCGTCCTTCGCGTCGTCCTGCGCTGGCTGCTCTGCGCCATCTATGTCGGGTTCGGCTTTGTCCACCTGAAGATCGCGCCCTGGCTCGCGCCGCTGGTGCCCGCCTGGGTCCACGACCCGCTGGCCATGATCAAGTTCACTGGCCTGTGCGAGATCATCGGCGGCCTGGGGCTGCTGGTCTCGCCGGTGCGGCCCCTGGCCGGCGTCATGCTGGCGATCTATGCGGTCTGCGTCTATCCGGCCAACCTGCACCACGCCTTCGACCACGTGCACGTCCAGGGCATGCCGTCGAGCTGGTGGTATCACGCGCCGCGCCTGGCCTTTCAGCCGGTCTTCGTCTGGTGGGCCCTGTTCGCGGGCGAGG
>CAMFHW010000398.1 GCA_945952175.1 uncultured Phenylobacterium sp.
CACACCCCGAGCTCCAGGCGCCCTGGAAGCGCGGCGTCCACGCCGTCGCCGGCGGCGATTACCTGGCCGACGGCCACTTCGGCGACATGGGCTGGGCGGTGGGCCAGGTCTACAGCGCCAAATACTTCCCGCCGGCCTCCAAGGCCAAGGTGCAGGCCCTGGTCGCCGATCTGAAGACCGCCTACCACGCCCGCATCGAGAAGCTCGACTGGATGGGGCCGGCCACCAAGGCCGAGGCGCTGAAGAAGCTCGAGACCTACACGGTCAAGGTCGGCTACCCTGACAAGCCGCGCGACTATTCCAAGCTGGTGATCCTCGACGACGACCTGGTGGGCGATGTCCGTCGCGCCGCCCAGGCGGACTGGACCGAGCAGGTGCGCAAGCTTGCTGGGCCGGTCGATCGCGCCGAGTGGCAGATGACGCCCCAGACCAACGACGCCTACAACGGATCGCTCCGCGACATCGTCTTCCCGGCCGGCATCCTGCAGCCACCGATCTTCGACCCCAGCGCCGACCCGGCGATCAATTACGGCGCGATCGGTGGGGTGATCGGCCACGAGATCACCCACGGTTTCGACGACCAGGGCCGCAAGATCGACGCCGCCGGCATCCTGCGCGACTGGTGGACGCCCGACGACGCCAAGGCCTTCGAGGCCCGAGCCGCGAAGCTGGGCGCCCAGTATTCCGCCTTCGAGCCCCTGCCCGGCGTGCATGTGAAGGGCGACCTGACCATGGGCGAGAACATCGCCGACCTCGGCGGCCTGACCGTCGCGCTGGACGCCTACCACGCCTCTCTGAAAGGCAAGCCCGCCCCGGTGATCGACGGCCTGACCGGCGACCAGCGGGTGTTCCTCGGCTGGGCCCAGGCCTGGCGCGGCAAGGTGCGCGATGACTATCTGAGGAAGCAGGTGGTCTCCGACCCGCACTCGCCACGACAGTACCGGGTCGACGGAGTCGTGCGCAATATCGACGCCTGGTACGACGCCTTCGGCGTGAAGCCGGCGGAGCAGCTCTACACCGCCCCGGCCGACCGCGTGCGGATCTGGTAGCCCAGCGGGGACTGGTTCGAATTGATGGCTCGCGCCCTCGACCGCGCGACGCTCGGACAATTCGTACCTGTCCCCGATTGTCGCGCTGAGGATTGTCGTGCTGAGGTCAGGGACAGGTCCGAATTGCGCCTGCCTCAGTGGCGCGGCCGCGCCTCGCCGGCAATTCGAACCAGTCGCATAAGCCAGCACAATTCCCTGATTTCAGGGCGCCTCGACCAGCAGTTCGGCGTAGCGGTCATGCCGCGCCCGGTCCTTCATCGGGGCGGTGGTGATCAGCTTCAGGCCCGGCCAGCGCGTTAGCACCGCCTCGAAGGCCAGCCGCGCCTCGAACCGCGCCAGGGTCGAGCCGATGCAGAAATGCGGCCCGCCGCCGAAGGAGAGGTTCGAGACGCCCGGCCGCCGGAGGATGTCGAAGCGGTCGGGATCGGCGAACACCGCCGGGTCGCGATTGGCCGCGCCCAGGCCGACACGGACCGTGTCGCCTGCCCGCAGGGTCTTGTCACCCAGCGCCACATCGACCGTGCAGCGGCGGTTGGTCGAGGTCGATTGGGTGGGGTGGTGGAAGCGCAGCACCTCCTCCAACGCGCCCGGCATCAGGGCCGGATCGGCGACCAGGGCGTCCCACTGGTCGCGGTGCGACAGCAGGAGGAACAGGCCCGAGGAGATGAACCGTTCGGTCGTGGTGCCGGCGGCCGTGTAGATCGTGCTGACCGCCGAGGAGAGTTCGGCGTCGGTGAGCTTGCCCTCCTCCGCCTCGGCGGCGATCAGGTGGCTGATCAGGTCGTCGCGCGGTGCGGCCCGGCGCTCGGCGATCAGCTCGCGCATGAACCGGCCGATCCAGCGCGCCGCCTCCAGGCCTGCGGCCCAGCTCTCCTCCGAGCGCTTGGGCGCCATCAGGACGCCGGAGCGGGCGAAGGCGTCGCGGAAATCGTCGCGGGCCTCGGTGGGAATGCCGATGATCTCGCTGGCCACGATGATCGGCACGTGGAAGCCGAAGTCGGTGACCAGATCGAAGCGGCCCTTGGCGGCGGCGAGGTCCAGCCGCTCGCCGATCACCTCGGCGATCCGGTCGCGCCGTTCCTCGATGCTGCGGCGAGAGAACGCCTGCTGCACCAGCACGCGGATGCGGGTGTGGTCGGGCGCGTCCATCTGGTTGAACGAGGCGGCGAGCGACTTGCTCATCCCCTTCTCGGCCTCCGATCCAACGCCGGAGCCGCCGCCCCGGGCCAGCGGATTGGCCCCGCCCCAGCCGGCCGCCGCGCTCGAGAACCGCACCGGGTCCTTCAGCACCTCGGATACGTGGTCGTAGCGGGTCAGGTACCAGAAGCCATGGCGCGACCAGTGGACCGGGTCCTCCGCCCGCAGGCGGTTGAGCGTCGGAACGGGATCGTTCTCGAAGTCGTAGTCGTAAAGGTCCGGCTGGAACGCCGCGGTCTGCGCCTCGTTCATGTGATCCTCCGGAGGTCAGCAGACCCCGGCGCCGGCCACGTGGCAAGCCTGAGCCTTGCCCGCCCCGGTCGGGCGCCGCATTGAGGGACCATGTCGTTCCTGTCCCACCTGCCCCATGCGGGCGCTGTCGTGGCCTTCTTCCAGGTCGTGATGATCGACCTGGCGCTCGCCGGGGACAACGCCGTCGCCGTCGGCCTCGCCGCCGCCGGCCTGCCGCAGCACCAGCGTCGCCGCGCCATCGTGCTGGGCCTGCTGGCCGCGGTCGTCATGCTGATCGGCTTCGCCCTGATCACCGTGCAACTGCTCAATCTCGTCGGCCTGCTGCTGGCCGGCGGCTTCCTGCTGCTCTGGGTCTGCTGGAAGATGTGGCGGGAGCTGCGCGAGCAGGGCCGCGAGGACTCCGCCGAGGGCGAGGCGGCGCTGCAGGACGCCACCGGGGTCAGCATCGGCGCGACCTCCAAAGGGGTGACCAAGGCCAAGACCATGGGCCAGGCCCTGATGCAGATCCTGGTCGCCGACCTCACCATGTCGCTCGACAACGTCCTGGCCGTGGCGGGCGCGGCGCGCCAGCATCCGCAGGTGCTGGTGGCGGGCCTCCTGCTCTCCATCACCCTGATGGGCGTCGCCGCGAGCTGGATCGCCAAGCTGCTGCACCGGTTCCGTTGGCTGGGCTATCTGGGCCTCGCCATCGTCTTCTACGTGGCCCTGCACATGATCTGGGAGGGCCACCGCAGCGTGGTCATCGATCTCAACCGCACCCATCAGTACAACGCGGTCATGCCCCAACTCCTCGACATCAAGCCCCACGAGGCGGAGCAGCGGAAGGATCAGAAGGGGCCGAAAGAGTAACCCCAGACGCTCATCCTCGCGAAAGCGGGGACCCAGGTGTTTTCCTCAGTTGAAGTCCGCTGAGAGATCGGCCCAGCCCGGATTGAACCGTTCGATGAGCTGGAGCTTCCAGGCGCTGTTCCATTTCTTCATCTGGCGCTCGACCTTGAACGCGCCGGCGCGTGTGTCGAAGGCGCGATACCAGACGAGGATCGCTACATCGTATCTCGCCGTGAAGCCTGGCCGCACCTTCTCACGGTGTTCCCACGCTCGCCGGCTGAGCTTGTCGGTCGAGCCGATGTAGAGCGTACCGTTCCGTTTGCTGGCGACGATGTAGACGTAGAACGCCATCGAACAAAAAGCCTGGGTCCCCGCTTTCGCGGGGATGAGCGGAGGAAGGGCGTTAGCCCTCGCCTTTCTTGCCCTTCCGGTGCTTCGCCACGGCGCGCTTCATCTCGCCCTCGGCGACGGTCTTGAAGGCGGAGCCGCCGGGTGGGGCCATTTCGAACTTCACGGCCACCTGGTCGCCCGGCTCCAGGGCGTAGGTCAGGCGGAAGGACGGCGCGCCATCACGCGCGACCGTGCTGAAGGTCACGGAGCGGCCGGGCTGCACCTCGGACTTGGTGTAGTGGATCACATGGGCTCCGTCGGAATAGTCGGCCTTGAGGCCGCCGCCCTCCGGATAGATCAGCATCACCTGGCCGAGGCTGCCGGCCCGCCTGCCCTCGGCGGTCTTCAGCGTGGTGTGATCGCGCCGCAGCAGCGCGCCACCGCCGGCCTCGATGGTGAATTCCGACCGTCCCGACGCCGTCCCCTGCTCCGTCTTGCCCTCCGGCGCGGCCCACCGACCGACCAGGAAACTCAGCGGTTGCAGCTCGGCGGACAGGGTCTTGCCCCGCGCCAGGGCCGGACCGGTCAGGCCCAGGGACAATGCCAGGGCCACGAGAACGAGACGCATGATGAACTCCCCTATGATCAGCGCCACCATAGGATGTTCTATTTTTGTTCACGTCAAGCCGCACATCGCGGCGAGGGACTAGGATCTGTGGACTCTAGGGATTCCGGTTTGGGTCGAAGCGTGATTCAAG
>CAMFHW010000399.1 GCA_945952175.1 uncultured Phenylobacterium sp.
CTTCAGCGCCACCACCGGCAGCCCCGCCAGGAAGTCCGCCGCCAGGGCCTCGCCGAACAGCTCGGCGTCCTCGGTGAACACGGCGGCCGGCTTCAGCACCTCCACCGCATGGGCCAGCCGCGCCAGGTTCGCGCCGGGCAGGCCGTATTGCGGCGAGACCGGCGCCGCCGGCATGCCCTGGCTCATCGCCGCGTACTTGATCAGCGCGTGGTCGAGGCCGTTGCGGGCCAGGATCAGCAGCGGCCGCGCGCCGACCACGCCCAGGCCCCACAGGCCGCCGGCCAGGGCCATCACCTGTTCATGGGCCGACCGATAGCTGAGCTCCCGCCAGCCCTCGCCCGAGCGTTCGGCCAGCCAGGTCCGCGCCGGCGCGGCCTTGGCCCAGTGCGCCAGCGGTTCGGTCATGGTCGAGAAGGCGCCGGTGATCGGCGTCGGGTTGGACAGGATCATCACCCCGCCGCCGCGCGGCTCCACCTCCAGCCGGCGGGGCGCGTAGCGCGGGTCGCGGAACGGGGCGGTGGCGATGCGAAGCTCGGCGTCCATGCCCCAAGCCTTAAGGCCTGCGCCCCAGGGAAGGAAAGCCCCGGCGCCGCAGAGTTTCCGTAATCGAGACTATTACAATTGCGCCGACCGGTGTTCTCTCCGCGCCCGTCTCCCCCACCCAGGATCAACGCCCGCATGCGCGCCACCGTCTTCGCCAGCCTGGCCTTCGCCGCCACCCTCTCGGCCACGGCCATCGCCCCCCAAGCCTTCGCCCAGGTCTCCACCGACCCGACCACCGTCCAGGCCGGGACCTATGCGCTGGAGACCCACCACGCGCGCATCGCCTTCGCCATCGACCACATGGGCTTCTCGACCTGGTACGGCGACTTCACCGGCGCCACCGGCAGCCTGACCATCGACCCCAAGGCCGTCGGCGCCGGCAAGCTCGACGTCACCTTCCCGGTCGCCAGTATCTCCACCACCAACGCCACCCTCGACGGCGAGCTGAAGGCCGCCGACTGGTTCGACGCCGGCAAGTTCCCGACCGCCAGCTTCAAGTCGACCTCGGTGGTCGCCACCGGCAGGGACACCGCCAAGGTCACCGGCGACCTCACCTTCCATGGCGTGACCAGGCCCGTGACCCTCGACGTCAAGTTCCACGGCGCCGGGACCAACATGATGTCCAAGGCCTACACGATCGGCTTCGACGCCACCGGTGTCCTGAAGCGCAGCGACTTCGGCGTGACCAAGTACGTCCCCTTCATCGGCGACCAGGTCCAGATCGTGATCAGCGCCCCGTTCGAGAAGAAGTAAGCCCTTCCCCCTCCCGCGTGCGGGAGGGGGAAACGGTCAGCTACCCAAGAACGCCGCCGTCGCCTCGATCGCCTCCACCAGGCCGAGGCGCTCCAGCCTCACGCCCTCGGGCAGGCCGGAGAACAGCCGGGTCGGCGCGGCGGCGTCGAGCATGACGAACACGCCCTTGTCGTCGGCGCGGCGGATCAGCCGCCCGAAGGCCTGGGCCACCCGGGCGCGGGCCACCGCGTCGTCATAGGTCTTGCCGCCGAACCGGGTCCGCCGCGCCTTGTGCAGGATGTCGGGCCTGGGCCACGGCACCCGGTCGAAGACCAGCAGGCGCAGGGACCTGCCCGGCACGTCCACCCCGTCGCGCACCGCGTCGGTGCCCAGCAGGCAGCTATCCTGCTCGGCCCGGAAGATGTCGACCAGGGCGCCCACCTCCAGCGGGTCCACGTGCTGGGCGTAGAGCGCCAGGCCCTTGTCCGACAGCGGGGCGGCGATCCGCTCGTGGACGGCGCGCAGCCGCCGGATCGCGGTGAACAGCCCCACGCCCCCGCCCCCGGCCGCCAGGAACAGCTCGCGCATCGCCGCCGCCACCTGGCGCGGGTCGTCGCGCCCGACATCGGTCACCACGAAGGCCCGCGAATTGGCCTCGTAGTCGAAGGGCGAGGCGAGCCGCAGGGTCTTGGGCCGGTCCGGCAGCCGCGCGGCGCCCGTCCGCATCTCGGCGAGCGCGAAGGGGTCGTCCAGGGTCGAGTCGGCCAGGGTCGCGCTGGTCACCAGCACCCCATGCGCCGGGGCGATCACCGCATTGGTCAGGGGCTCGGTCGGATCGACCCAGTGGCGGCGGCAGGCGGCGTCCACCACCCGGCCATAGAGGAAGGTGGCGTCGAACCAGTCGACGAAGTCCGGATCGTCCTCGGCGTCCTCGTCGATGGCCTTCAGCATCGAGCGCCAGGCCGGCAGGGTCATGCGCGCCCGGCGGTCCAGGCCGCGCAGCGCGCCTTCGATCCGGGCGCGATCCGAGGTGGCGAGTTCGGCCGCCTCGTCGTCGAGCACGTCCTCCAGGTGACGCGCGAGCGCCAGCAGCGGCGCCTCGATCCCCGCCAGCGCCGCGGCGGCCGCCTGGGCCGTCTCGCGCACCAGGTCGAGCGCCGGCCTGGCCGCGCACTCCATGCCCACCTCCGAGGGCGCCGCCCGCGCGCGGAGCTGCTCGATCACCGCCACCAGGAAATGCTCGATGGGCCCCAGCGGGTTCACCTCGCCATTCGGCGGCGCGATCCGCCCCGACCAGCCCTCGCCCGGCAGCGCCGCGGCGGCCCGGGTCGCGTCCTGCAGGGCGCGGCGCGCGTCCTCACGGTCGCCCAGCACCTCCATCAGGCGCGTCTCCAGTCCCCGCCCGCGCCGGCCGCGCCCCTCGGGCCCGCGGATCCAGCGCCGCAGCTCCGCCGCCTCCGCCCCCGACAGCGCCGCGGAGAACGCCGCGTCGGCGGCGTCGAACAGGTGGTGGCCCTCGTCGAACACGATGCGCTTCAACTGGGTCGTCTCGCCATCGGCCTTGGAGCCCCGCGCCGCCCGCGCGCCGTCGAACGCCGCCTGGGTCAGGACCAGGGCGTGGTTGGCGATCACCAGATCGGCCTTGCGCGAGGCGCGGATCGCCTTCTCGACGAAACAGGTGCGGTAGTGGGCGCAGCCCGCATGGATGCATTCGCCGCGCCGGTCGACCAGGTTGGCCGGGCTCGCCTGGCCCGCCGGCCCCACCGAGAACAGCCCGTGCAGCCAGGCCGGATAGTCGCCGCCGGTCATGTCGCCGTCGCGGGTCGCGCGGACCCACCGGGCCGCCAGCCCCATGCCGATCAGGTCGGCCCCGCCGAGCTGGGCGGTGTTGGCCTGGTCCTGGAAGTTCAGCAGGCAGAGATAGTTCTCGCGCCCCTTGCGCACGACGGCCTTCTTCGCGCGCACCTTGGGGTCGGGGAAGATCGCGTGGCTCTCCCGCTCGATCTGCCGCTGCAGGGCCCGGGTATAGGTCGAGACCCACACCGCCGGCCCGTTGGCCTCCGCCCACAGCGAGGCCGGCGCCAGATAGCCCAGGGTCTTGCCGACCCCGGTCCCCGCCTCCGCCAGCATCATCCGGGGCTCGCCCTCGCGCTCGCGGGGCTGGAAGGCGAAGGCGGCCTCGGCGGCGTATTCGGCCTGGTGCGGCCGCGCCTCGTCCAGGCCCGCCCGGCCCAGCAGTTCGGCGAGCCGGCCCGCCGCGGCCTGCGGATCGAGCGGCTTCGACCCGGCCTCGCCCGCCGGCGCCTGGTCCTCCCACTCGGTCACCCGGGTCCAGACATCGAGGCCCGAGGTGCGGAACTGGTTGCCCACCGGCGCCGAGCGCAGGGCGGCGATCGCCGGCACGCCCCAAGGCCATCCGGCCCGCGCCAGGGTCTCGGCCAGAGCCAGGGCCTCCTCCCGCGATGGCTCGGGCGCGGCGGCCAGCTCGGCCAGCAGGATCGTGCAGGCCTGGCGCAGGGCCGCCGCCTGCTCCACCGGGCCCTTCGGCTCGTCCAGCCCGAGCGCCAGGGCCAGGCCGGCCGCCGAGGGGGCGCAGAACCGCGCGGGGCGCACGAAGGCGAACAGCTCCAGCGCGTCGAAGATCCCGGGCGAGCGCGGCGGGACGTTCAGCCCCAGGCGGCGCGCGGTCATGGCCGCGTGCGCCACGACCAGCGGCCCGTGCTCGAACAGATCCCGCGCGTCCGGCGCGCGCAGCGCATGAACCTCGCCCGCATGATCCACCGCCGCGCGCGGCCCCGGCAGCACGACCAGCGCCGGCGCAAGCGACAGGGCGGGGACGGAAGCGTTCACCTGTCCTGACTATCCGGAATCGGCGCGAAACGGAACGCGAACGTCGTCGAGCATCCGGGCCGGCGAAGGCGCTGCGATTCGGCGCCTTCCCGAATTCCATGCGCGGCGACCACGATCGATTTTCGCGATCTGCGCCATTCCACCCCAGATAAGCTTCGCCGCATTCGCGACGAGGCGGGACGCGCACCGATACGCAACTTTGGCGAGATATAAGAAACCTATAATTATAACAACCTATAACATTCAGCAC
>CAMFHW010000400.1 GCA_945952175.1 uncultured Phenylobacterium sp.
TGTTTGGGGGCCGTCGCGTCGTTTCGCCTCACTCCGCCGACTTGGCGGTGGGCTTCTTGGCGGGCTTGGCGGCCTTCAGCTCGGCGAGCTCGGCGCGCAGCGCGGCGATCTCGGCCTTCAGCACCTCGAACTCGTCGCGGCGGATCAGGTCCATCTCGGCGACCATCCGGTCGGCCTGGGCGCGGAACGCGGCGCGAGCCTCCTCGCCGGCCGTCTGGGCGAGGCCCATGGCGGCGTTGGTCAGCTTGGCCATCTCGTCGAGAAAAGGGTTTTGGGTCTGCATGTTTCCTATATGGCCCGCCAGGGGATGAAAGCGAAGGGGTTCTCGTCTAAACCGGGGCCTTGTCCCCAGGCGGCGCGGAGTTAAGAGGCTTGCCCTTCCCCCACTTCAATCCGGTCCTGGTTCAGCTCGGCCCGTTCGCGATCCGCTGGTACGCGCTCGCCTATGTCGCCGGCATCCTGATCGGTTGGCGCTACGTGGTGGGGCTGGTGAAGGCCCAGAAACTGTGGCCCCTGCGCGGGCCGGCCGCCACGCCGCTGCAGATCGACGACCTCATCCTGTGGATCACCCTGGGCGTCATCGTCGGCGGCCGCCTGGGCCACGTGCTTTGCGACACGCCCGAGCTGAGCTGGACCGACCCGGTCGAGATCCTGTATACCTGGCACGGCGGCATGAGCTTCCATGGCGGCACGCTCGGCGTGCTGATCGCCTGCCTGGCCTTCGCCCGGGTCAACAGGCTCGACATCTTCCGCCTGGGCGACGTGATCACCGCCGCCGCGCCGATCGGCCTGTTCTTCGGGCGTATCGCCAACTTCATCAATGGCGAGCTCTGGGGCCGGCCCAGCAACGTGCCCTGGGCGATCGTCTTCCCAGGCCCCGAGGCCGGGCCCATGCCGCGCCATCCGAGCCAGCTCTACGAGGCGGCCCTGGAGGGGATCGTGCTGTTCCTGGTCCTGCGCTGGGCGACCCACGGTCCGCCCAAGTTCCTGAACCGGCGCGGCGTCGTCGCCGGCCTGTTCTTCCTGGGCTATGGCGTCGCGCGCACCGCCATCGAGAACGTGCGCGAGCCCGACGCCTACATGCCGCATTTCCCGCTGGGCCTGACCATGGGGATGATGCTGTCGGCGCCCATGTGGATCTTCGGCGCCTGGCTCGTCTGGCGCGGCCTGCGCGAGCCGCTGCCCACCGAGCCCTGGATCGCCCCGGCGCCCGAGCCCGCCCTGCCCAAGGAGGCCAAGGCCGATGGGGCTGCGTGAGCGCCTGATCGCCCAGATCCGCGCGGCCGGTCCGCTCACCGTGGCCCAGTACATGACCGCCTGCCTGCACGACCCTCAGGACGGCTACTACGCCACCCGCCCCGCCCTGGGCGCTGGCGGCGACTTCATCACCGCGCCCCTGGTCAGCCAGATGTATGGCGAGCTGATCGGCCTGTGGCTGGTCGAGGCGTGGTCGAGGATGGGTCGGCCCAACCCCGTGCGGCTGGTCGAGATGGGCCCCGGCGACGGGACCCTGATGAGCGACATCCTGCGCGCCGCTCGGCTCGATCCCGCCTTCGTCGAGGCCTGCGACATCTGGCTGGTGGAGGTGTCGGAACCCCTGCGCCGCGCCCAGCGCCAGGGCCTGGGCGACCGGGTGAGCTGGGCCGCCAGCCTGGCCGAAGTCCCGGAGGGCGCGCCGCTGTTGCTGGTCGCCAACGAGCTCCTCGACTGTCTGCCGCCCCGCCAGTACGTGCGCGGCGAGGCGGCCTGGGCCGAACGGATGGTGATGCTGGACGACGCCGGCGAGCTCAGCTTCGGGCTCTCCCGCCTGCCCCTGGACCACCCGCTGCCCGAGGCGCCCGCCGGCGCGATCCTCGAACACTCGCCGGCCCAGGAGGCCCTGGCCTCGGAGATCGCGGCGCGGGTGATGCTGGAAGGCGGCGCGGCGTTGTTGATCGACTATGGCCGTGACGCGCCGGGGTTCGGCGACACCCTGCAGGCCCTGGCGCGGCACAAGAAGCAGCACCCCCTCGCCCGCCCCGGCGAGGCTGACCTGACCGTCCACGCCGACTTTCCCGCGGTCGCCGCCGCGGCGCGGGCGGAGGGCGCGGCGGTGGCGCCGATCCTGACCCAGGGCGAGTTCCTGGTGCGGCTGGGGATCGGGGCCCGCGCCGAGGCCCTGGCCAATGCGCGGCCGGACCGCTCGGAGGTGATCGAGCGCCAGCTGGAGCGGCTGGTCTCGCCCGACCAGATGGGCGAGTTGTTCAAGGTGGCCTGCCTGCACAGTCCGGGCTTCGTCCCACCCGGCTTCGAGGCCGACGCTTGAACCCGCTGCCCGTCCTCACCTCGCCACGCCTGGAGCTGCCGGGGATCCGTCACGCCTTCTTCACCCGCCAGGGCGGGGTCTCGCGCGGCCTCTATGACAGCCTGAACGTCGGCCGCGGCTCGTCCGACGAGGCGATGGACGTGGCCGAGAACCGCCGCCGCTGCGCCGGCCATTTCGACCGGCCCGGCCAGGCGCTCTCGACCTGCTATCAGATCCACTCCGCCACCGCCCTCGTCGCCCAGGCCGGCGGGGGCGGTGAACGCCCGCAGGGCGACGCGGTGGTCACCACGGCCGCCGGCGTGGTCTGCGGCGCCTTGGCCGCCGACTGCGCGCCGATCCTGATCGCCGACCCGATGGCCCGTGTAGTGGCCGCCGCCCATGCCGGCTGGAAAGGCGCGCTCGGCGGGATCGCCGAGGCGACGGTCGCCAAGATGGCCGAGCTCGGCGCAGAGCCCTCACGAATGGTCGCCGTGGTCGGGCCCTGCATCGGCCCCGCTTCCTATGAAGTCGGCCTGGAGTTCCTGGCGGCGTTCGAGGCCGCGGACGCCGACCACGCCGCCTTCTTCGAGCCGGGCGAGCGAGACGATAAGCGGATGTTCGACTTGCCGGCCTTCGTTCTCTCGCGCCTGCGCTCGGCCGGGGTGACGGCCTGCGAATGGATCGGCGCCGACACCTGCGCCGACGAGACCTGGTTCTTCTCCAACCGTCGCGCCTTCAGGCGTGGCGAGGCCGACTTCGGCCGCCTGCTGTCGGCGATCGTGCTTGAATAGGCGTCGGCCCCTTGCCCCCCGGCGCGACGCTGCTACAAGCCGCGCCACACAGGTTAACACTCGACCTTGAGGGTCCGATGAAGCTGCTCGCCGGCAACTCCAACCGTACTCTGGCCGAGGCCATCGCCAGCCATCTGGACGTACCCCTGACCAAGGCCCAGGTGAGGCGGTTCTCGGACAACGAGGTCTTCGTGACCATCGACGAGAACGTCCGCGGCGAGGATGTCTTCGTCGTCCAGTCGACCAGCTACCCCGCCAACGACAACCTGATGGAGCTCTTGATCTGCATCGACGCGCTGAAGCGGGCGTCGGCCAAGCGGATCACGGCGGTGATGCCCTATTTCGGCTATGCCCGGCAGGATCGGAAGACCGGCGGCCGCACGCCGATCTCCGCCAAGCTGGTGGCCAACCTGATCACCCGCGCCGGCGCCGACCGGGTCCTGACCATGGATCTGCACTCCGGCCAGATCCAGGGCTTCTTCGACATCCCCACCGACAACCTGGCGGCCCAGCCCCTGGTCTCCAGCGACATCAAGGCCAATTACGAGAAGACCGACGAACTGCTGATCGTCTCGCCCGACGTGGGCGGTGTGGTCCGCGCGCTCGCCGTCGCCAGCCGCCTGAACGCTGAGCTCGCCATCGTCGACAAGCGCCGCTCCGGCCCTGGCAAGAGCGAGGTGGCCAACATCATCGGCGACGTCTCCGGCCGCCGCCTGATCCTGTTCGACGACATCGTCGATTCGGCCGGCACCCTGTGCAACGCGGCCCAGTCGCTGATGGACGCCGGCGCCGTCGAGGTCTCGGCCTATGTGACCCACGGCGTGCTGTCCGGCGCGGCGTGCGAGCGGGTCGCCAAGTCGGTGCTGAAGGAACTGGTGATCACCGATTCCATCGAAGCCTCCGAGCTGGTGGCCGGCTGCGCCAAGATCCGCCAGGTGAGCTGCGCGGCGTTGATCGGCGAGGCCGTGCGCCGCATCGCCAACGAGGAATCGGTCTCCAAGCTGTTCGACTGACGGAACGAACCGCCCCACCGGCGGTTGAGCTTGAATCGACGGTATTCGGCGCGCGGACACATTCTCGCCCGCGCCGACATGATAGACGGCTCGTTCGTACCGCGTTGGGGAAGAAGTCCGGGATGACGTCCATGTTCAAGGCTGCGCTGTCGGCCGTCCTGGCGGCCGCTCTGCTCGCCGCCTGCTCGTCCGCGCCGCCGACCGTTACGCCTCCGCCCCCAGCGCCGCCTCCGCCGCCGCCCGTCGCCCTGTCGCCGCGCCTGGTGGAGCAGGCC
>CAMFHW010000401.1 GCA_945952175.1 uncultured Phenylobacterium sp.
CGGGGCCCCTCCGGGGAGCGGGACCGTCATCCGCCATCCCTCCCCCGTCGTGACGGGGGAGGGGGACCGCCGTCAGGCGGTGGAGGGGGCGGCCGCCCGCTCCGAGCCCGGTCGCGCCCCCACCACCACGCCTGACGGCGCGGTCCCCCTCCCCCGCGAGGCGGGGGAGGCAGGCGTCGACATCGTCACGTTCGGCTGCCGTCTGAACGCCTATGAGAGCGAGGTCATCCGTGCGCGGGCGGCGGAGGACGGGCTTACGAACGCCATCGTCTTCAACACCTGCGCGGTGACCAACGAGGCGGTGCGCCAGGCGCGGCAGGCGATCCGCAAGGCGCGGCGCGAACGGCCGGACGCCCGGCTGATCGTCACCGGCTGCGCCGCCCAGATCGATCCCACCGCCTTCGCCGCGATGGCCGAGGTGGACCTGGTGCTGGGCAACGCCGAGAAGGCGCAGGCCGGCGCCTATGCGGCCAACGCGCCGGAGGGCCGGGTGCGGGTCAACGACATCATGAGCGTGCGCGAGACCGCTGGCCACCTGATCGACGGGCTGAAGGATCGCGCGCGGGCCTATGTCGAGGTCCAGAACGGCTGCGACCATCGCTGCACCTTCTGCATCATCCCGTTCGGGCGGGGCAATTCACGCTCGGCCCCGGCGGGCGAGGTGGTCGAGCAGGTCCGCCGGCTGACCGCCCAGGGCTACCAGGAGGTGGTCCTCACCGGGGTCGACGTGACCAGCTGGGGCGCGGACCTGCCCGGCGCGCCGACGCTGGGCCAGCTGGTCGCGCGGATCCTGAAGCTGGTCCCCGAACTGCCGCGTCTGCGGCTGTCCTCGATCGACGCCGCCGAGATCGACCCCGACCTGATGCGCTGCCTGGCCGAAGAACCGCGGCTGATGCCCTACCTGCACCTGTCCCTGCAGGCCGGCGACGACATGATCCTGAAGCGGATGAAGCGTCGCCACCTGCGCGCTGACGCCCTCAAGCTGATCGAAGGCGTGCGTGCGGTGCGGCCGGACGTGGCCTTCGGCGCTGACCTGATCGCCGGCTTCCCGACCGAGACCGACGAGATGTTCGACAACACCCTGAGGCTGGTGGAGGAGGCGGGGCTTTCGTTCCTGCACGTCTTCCCGTTCAGCCCGCGGCCGGGCACGCCGGCCGCCCGGATGCCGCCGGTGGCGCGGCCGGTGGTCAAGGATCGCGCGGCGCGTCTGCGGGCCGCCGGCGACGCGGCGTTGGCGCGGCACCTGGACCGGCAAGTCGGCCGGACCCTGACCGTCCTGGTCGAGCGCGAGGGCGTGGCTCGCGCCGAAGATTTCACCGAGGTGGCGTTCACCGGCGAGGCGGCGATCGGCGGGCTCGTCCCGGTGCGGATCACCGGGGTCGAGGGCGGCAAGGCGGTGGGCGCGGTGGCGGCCTAGTCGGGCGCCTTGTGGGCCGGGAAGCCGGGCAGGGACCAGTTCCAGAGGATGGCGCCGGCGCGGATAACGAAGGCCACAGCGAAGCCCGCGAGGCCTGCGGGCGTCCCGGCCACGCCGAGCATCTGCAGCACCACGAAGGTCCCCGCGCCCATGGCGGCGCAGGTGACGTAGATTTCCCGCCGCAGCAGGACCGAGGGCTCGTGGGCGAGCACGTCGCGGATCACCCCGCCGAAGCAGGCGGTCAGCACGCCCATCACCATGGCCGAAAAGGGCGGCGCCCCGATGGCCGCGGCCTTGGCGGCGCCGACCACGCAATAGGCGGCCATGCCCAGCGCATCGAGCCACAGCAGCACCCGCTGGCGACCCTGGCCCCCGGGGCCCAGCACCCAGACCGCGACGGCGGCCGCCAGGCAGACCAGGACGTAGCCCGGCCGCTGCACCCAGAAGACCGGGGCGCCGATCAGCAGGTCGCGCAGGGTGCCGCCGCCGACGCCGGTGACCGCGGCGAAGAAGCCGAAGGTGACGATGTCGTGCCGCTGGCGCGCCGCGGCGAGCGCACCGGTGGCGCCGAACACCGCGACGGCGGCGTAGTCGAGCCAGAAAAGGGCGTTGGCGATCGCGTCCATGCCGCTCCTCTATCGCGCGGCCGCATCTGCCGCTAGAAGCGCCTCCATGACCGAACCGAAGAAGGGCTGGTTCCAGCGCCTGGCCGACGGCCTCTCCCGCTCATCGAAGCAGATGACGGAGCAGGTGACGGCCACCTTCACCAAGCAGCCGCTCACCCAGGAGAAGCTGGACGAGTTGGAGGAAATGCTGATCGAGGCCGATCTCGGCCCGCATTCGGCCGCCCGCATCACCCAGCGGTTCTCCGACGCCAAGTTCGGCAAGAGCGTCGACGAGGCCGAGATCAAGGAAGCCCTGGCCGAGGCGATCGGCGAGGAGCTGTCCAGCCGCCAGGGAACCTTCGATCCGCTGTCCGGGCCCCGGCCCTATGTGGTGCTGTTCATCGGGGTGAACGGCTCGGGCAAAACCACCACGCTGGGCAAGATCGCCGCCGACCTCACCGGCCGCGGCGCCAAGGTGCTGGTGGTGGCCGGCGACACCTTCCGCGCCGCCGCCGTCGAACAGCTCAGGGTCTGGGCCGAGCGGGCCCATGCCGACTTCATGAGCCGGCCGCCCAATTCCGACGCCGCCGGCCTCGCCTTCGACGCGGTCGAGCGCGCCAAGGCCCAGGGCTACGACGTGGTGCTGATCGACACGGCCGGCCGGCTGCAGAACAAGCAGGGCCTGATGGACGAGCTCCTGAAAGTGATCCGGGTGGTGAAGAAGGTCGAGCCGGACGCGCCGCACGAGACCCTGCTGGTGCTCGACGCCACGGTGGGCCGCAATGCGCTGGCCCAGGAGAACATCTTCGGCAACCAGATCGGCGTCAGCGGCATCGTCATGACCAAGCTGGACGGCACCGCCCGCGGCGGGGTTCTGGTGCCGGTGGCCCAGGCCTCGGACAGCCCGATCAAGCTGATCGGGGTCGGCGAAGGCATTGACGACCTGCAGCCGTTCCAGGCGCGGGCCTTCGCCCGCTCGCTGGTCGGCCTGGAAGACGCTTAAGGGACGCTCGATGCCGCTTTCTCCCCGCGCCAAGAGATGGGTGTCCGGTCTGGTCGACTTCGGCTGGCCGCTGGGCCTGATCGTCGGCTTCCTGATCACCCACAACATGGTCCAGGCGACCTGGGGCCTGGTGGCGGGCGCCGCCATCGCGCTGGTCGTCGGCTTCGTCCTGGAGCGGCGCATCGCGCCGATGCCGCTGGTGGCGGGGCTGATGGCCCTGGTGTTCGGCACGCTGACCCTGGTCTTCCACGACCCGCGCTTCGTCTATGTGAAGCCGACCGTGACCTCTACGGCGGTCGGCGTGTTCCTGATCGGCGGCATGCTGATGGGCCACAGCCCGCTGAAGGTGATGCTGAATTCGCCGTCTCTCACCCTGCTGGCCCTGCCCGACGAGGCCTGGAAGAAGCTGACCTGGCGCTATGGCCTGTTCTTCCTGTTCATGGCGGCGCTGAACGAATTCATCTGGCGCACCCAGGGCCAGGCGACCTGGCTGCTGTTCCGTTTTCCCGGCGCGACCATCATCCACGTGATCTTCGGGCTGTCCCAGGCGCCCCTGATGATGAAGTACGCGAAGGTCGACGAAACCCCTCCGCCCCCGGTCGAATAGGGCTTTGATCGTCTACGGACCGTCTGTCGTCAAACCGACGCGAAGAGCCTATAGATTTCGCGCGCGATAGGACGGCAATCAGTCAGGGGACGTCGATGGCCAAAGCCAAGTCCGGCGGCAAGCGCGGGGGCCTGCCAGCCCTGGACAAGTCTCCCAGTCACCTCCTGCATCGGGCGCTGCAGCTGGCGCTCGACATCTATGCCGACGAGTTCGGGCCCGGCGGCCTGACCCAGCGCCAGTACGCGGTGCTGTCGGCGGTGGAGACCCAGGAAGGGCTCACCCAGACCGACCTTGTGCGGATCACCGGCATCGACCGCTCGACCCTGGCCGACATGGCCGCGCGGATGATCGTCAAGGGCCTCCTGGAGCGCCAGCGTTCGGCGGCCGACGCGCGGGCCAATGCGGTGAGCCTGACCGACGCCGGCCGTGCGGCGCTGGAAGAGGCCCGCCCGAAGATGGCCGCGGCCGACGCGCGGCTCCTGAAGCTGATCGGCGGGGGCAAGCGCGAGAGCCTGACCAACCTGCTGCGCGATCTGGTTCGCGCCGGCGACGAGGCCGCCGCCCCGCCTGCGGAAAAGCCGGCCAAGAAGGTCAAGGCCGAGAAGCCGAAGAAGGCGAAGGCCGAGAAGCCGGCCGCGAAGAAGAAGGTGAAGAAGGCGGCGTAGTCCGGTCCTCCCCCGTTGGGGGAGGTGGACCGGCGCAGCGCGCCGGGACGGAGGGGGCTC
>CAMFHW010000402.1 GCA_945952175.1 uncultured Phenylobacterium sp.
GCCAGCAAGGCCACGGCCAGCGGCCCGGTGAACTCGATGGCCACGGCGATCCCGAGCGGAAGGGTCTTGAGCGCGTTGTAGAAGCAGAGGTTCATCACCCCCAGCACCACGCCGTAGATCGCCAGGGGCCGCCAGGCCGCGCGGTCCGGCCAGCGCCGCCAGGGCCGCATCACCGCCCACAGGATAACGGTCGAGAAGGTCAGGCGCAGCGCCACCGTCCCCGCCGGCCCGGCCACCGGGAACAGGGTCTTGGCGAAGGAGGCCCCGAACTGCACCGAGGTCATGGCGACCAGCAGCAGCAGGACGGCGACCACGGCGGGCGCACGCGTGGACACGATCGATCTCCGGAAGGGAAGCCTTGCCCTTAGCCCGCGCCGGCCTCGGCGTCACTATCGATCGCCCGGGCCAAGGCGGCGATCACCGCGCCCAGCAGGCCCGCCACCTCGGGATCGGCGACCATCTGCTCGACCGTGAGATTGCGCCCCTGCAACGGGATCGCCAGGCAGGCCTCGTCCACCATCCGCGCCGACATCACCGTCAGGGTCTCGCGCATGTGGGCCTGGGCGAAGCGGGCGCCCGGCGAGGCGTTGACCAGGGCGACCGGCTTTTCCGGAAACTCCAGGCTCGGCACCAGCCAGTCGAGCGCGTTCTTCATCGCGCCGGCGACCCCGTGCGCATATTCCGGGCTGCAGATGATCAGGCCGTCATGGGCCCCGACGCGTTCGCGCCAGTGGCGGACGGCCGCCGGTGGGGTCTCGCCGTCGAGGTCGAGGTTGAAGAACGGCAGCTCGCCGATCCCGCGATAGATCTCCACCTCGACGCCGGCCGGCGCGAGCCGCGCCAGGGCCTCGATGGCGCGGCTGTTCGACGAGGCGGCGCGCAGGCTGCCGGAGACGGCGAGGAGACGAAGGCTCATGCTGGCGAGCTCAAGGCAGGCGGGATTTCGGGGTCGGCGTCGCGCCGGCCCGCGCGAGTCGTCGCGAGGATAGCTCGACCGGCCGAGGTCCGATAATCTTAGGTTCGGCCCCTGCGGCGGAAGGCGAGTATCAGACGATGCGATTACTGATCGTGGAGGACGATCAGATGCTGGGCTCGGCCCTGCGCCGGACCCTGACGCGGGCCGGCTATGCGGTCGACTGGTTCCAGCGCGGGGACGACGGCCTCACCGCGGCCGAGACTGAAACCTACGACACCGTGATCCTCGACCTGGGCCTGCCGGTGCTGAATGGGATCTGGGTGCTTAAATCGATGCGCGCGCGTCGCGACATGACGCCGGTGATCGTGTTGACCGCCCGTGACGCCCCGGCCCAGAAGGTCGAGGGGCTGGACGCCGGCGCCGACGACTACATGGTCAAGCCCTTCGACCTCGAGGAATTGCTGGCGCGGGTGCGGGCGCAGGTGCGTCGGCGCGACGGTCGCGCGAGCCACGTCCTGGCGGTGGACGGCGTGACCCTCGATCTCTCCGCCAAGACGGTGTCCAAGGACGGGGCGGCGGTCGGCGTCACCGCCAAGGAGTTCAAGGTCCTGGCAGAACTGATGCGCCGCACCGGCCATTTCGTGTCCAAGACCGACCTGGAGACCGCGCTCTATGACGGCGACGCCGGGGTCGAGAGCAATACCGTCGAGGTCGCCATCTACGCCCTGCGCCGCAAGCTGGGCGCCGAGCTGATCCTGACCGTGCGGGGCCTTGGCTACATCATCGGGCGCGCGGCGTGAACCGTCGGCCGGGATCGCTGATCGGCGCGCTGTTCGGCCGGGTGGGACTGCTGTTCTTCGCCATCGTCCTGGCCGTGGGGCTGGTCGCCTCCCAGACGGCGCGCCAGCGCATCGACGAGGCCTATGACGGCCAACTGATCATCGGCGCCAACGTCCTGCGCGCCTTGATGGAGGACGAGCTCAGCGAACACACCCGCGGCCTCGGCCAGGCCTCGCAGGAGGTGCAGGTCGATGATGAGCCCCTGATCAGCTCGGAGGACCGCAAGGCCTTCGACGACTACGCAAGCTGGCGGATGTTCCGCATCTGGCAGCACGGGCGGATCGTGATGCGCTCGGACACCGGGCCGAAGCTGCCCGGCCCGCCGGCCCACGATGGTTTCGACGACGTGGTCGAGGCGCCGCACAAGTGGCGCATCTACACTCTTCACGTCCCACGCCAGGACGTGGCGATCCAGGTTGGGGAACGGCTGGGCATCCGCGCCGCCCTGGTCCAGGGGATTTCGCTGGAGCTCGTCCTGCCCCTGCTGGCCCTGATCCCGGCCTCGGCCCTCCTGATCTGGCTGTCCCTCTCCGACGGCCTGCGGATGTTGCGCCAGCTGGTCGAGGAGCTCGCCCGCCGCACGGCGCGGGACCTGTCGCCCCTGGACGCCGAGGCCTGGCCGCGCGACCTCGGCCCGCTGGTCGGCGCGATCAACCAGCTCCTGGGCCGCCTGGACCGCTCCTTCCAGCGGGAGCGCAGCTTCGTCGACCAGGCCGCGCACCAGTTGCGCACCCCGCTCGCCGTCGTGAAGCTCCAGGCCCAGATGATCGAGCACGAGACCGATCCGGCCGACCGGCGCGAGATGTTCGACCAGCTCCGCGGCGGGGTCGACCGCGCGGCCCTGCTGATCGACCGCCTGTTGACCCTGGCGCGGCTGGAGAGCGAGGCGACCTCGCAGGGCGACGGCGATCTGGCGGTCGAGGTCCAGGCGGCGCTGGCGGATCTCGCCCCTGTGGCGGCCGCGCGGGAGGTCGAGCTGGCGTTCGATGGGCCAAGCGCGGCGGTGCGGGGCGATCCGGCCCTGATCCGCCTGATCTGCGCCAACCTGGTGGAGAATGCGGTACGCCACGCTCCGCCCCGCAGCGAGGTCGCGGTGGCGGTCTCGACCTCCGAGCGGGGGCCGGAGCTGCGCATCGTCGATTCGGGCCCGGGCATACCGGCGGAGGCCCGCGACCGGGTGCTGGAACGGTTTTATCGCGCCGACAACGCCGCGGGCCAGGGAGTCGGGCTGGGCCTTTCGATCGTGGCCGAGGCGGTGCGCCTCGTGGGCGGAAGGCTGGAACTTCGGGGCCGTTCCGACGGCCGCCAGGGGCTCGAGGCGCGGGTCGCCTTTTCCGCGAGCACGAAAGCCTAGATTTCGGCTCGGTTGCATCAGTTTCGCATCAGTTTCACCGCGTAGACCCCCGCCCAAGTGGGTGGGCGGCGAGGCGTGATGCGAATTTTCTGTGATTTTGACGGTACGATCTCCGAGGTCGACACGACCGACCGCATTCTGTCGCTGTTCGCCGACCCCGACTGGGAGACGATCGAGGACGATTGGGTGGCCGGCCGCATCACGGCCTCCGAGTGCATGCGCGCCCAGGTCGCCCTGATCCGCGCCGGCGAGGCCGAGCTCGACGAGGCGCTGGACGCCATCGGGCTTTCCCCCGGCTTCATCGAATTCGTGACCTGGGCCCAGGACGCCGATCTGCCGCTGACCATCGTCAGCGACGGCGTCGACCGGTTCATCCACCGCATCCTCGAGCGCCACGGCCTGCCGCGCCTGCCGGTGATCTCCAACCGCCTGATCGGGACGCCGCAGGCGCGCGAGCTCGACCAGCCCTGGCGCCGCCGCGGCTGCGCGGCGGGATCGGGCGTCTGCAAGTGCGCGGTGATCGAGGCGTCGGCCTCCGCCGAGGCCGGCCCGGTGGTCTATGTCGGCGACGGCAGGTCCGACTTCTGCGCCTCCGGGCGGGCCGACATCCTCTTCGCCAAGGCCTCGCTCATCGACTACGCGGCCCAGCGCGGCCTCGCCTTCCACCCGTTCGAAGACTTCCACGACGTGACCGCCCGCCTGCGCCCGATGGTCGAGGCGCGCGCGGCGGCCGTCGGCTGATCCAGGAGTTCCCCATGTACGACGCCCTCGAAACCCAGGTCGACGAGGCCGAACTGCGCCGCATGGAGGCCCAGTACTGCTCCTGGGGCGACACCGTGCACTACATGCCCGAGCCGAAGTTCTTCGAGGGCTGCGAAGGCTCGTTCATGTTCGACGCGGAGGGCCGGCGCTATCTGGACCTGCAGATGTGGTACTCGGCCGTGAACTTCGGCTACCGCAATCCGCGCCTGAACGCCGCCGCCCACCGCCAGCTCGATCGCCTGCCGCAGGTGGCCTCGCAATACCTGCACCGCGAGAAAGTCGAGCTCGCCGCCATGATCGCCCGCGACGCGGAGCGGAAGTTCGGCGCCAAGGGCCGGGTTCACTTCAACGTCGGCGGCGCCCAGGCGGTCGAGGACTCGCTGAAGCTCGTGCGCAACGCCTCGGGCGGCAAGAGCCTGATGTTCGCCTTCGAGGGCGGCTATCACGGCCGCACCCT
>CAMFHW010000403.1 GCA_945952175.1 uncultured Phenylobacterium sp.
GACATCTTCCGCGCCCGCTATCGCGAAAGCCTGGAACACCCTTCGGCGGTCCCGGCCGGCAAGGTCCAGGCCTATCGCTTCACCCTGCCCACGGCCAACCACGTCTTCCTGCCGGGCCACCGGATCATGGTCCAGGTGCAGTCGACCTGGTTCCCGCTCTACGACCGCAACCCACAGACCTACGTGCCCAACATCTTCTTCGCCAAGCCCGGCGACTACCAGAAGGCCACCCAGCGCATCTTCCGCGGCGGCCCTACGGCCAGCGCCATCGAACTGCCGGTGGTGGAGGGAAATTGACAATGACTGGCGGGTGGCAAGGCGGGGGCGGCGCGGGATCGCCGTGTTGAGCTTCGCGCGCATGCACCTCGTGCGGCGAAAGCCTTATGTGAGCTACAGGCGTGGCCGGCCCCGGTCGCAACGCCAAGTCCTCAGGGCCGGGTACATGCCATTTGGCGCGCGACATGGCTTTCCCCACCCGCTCCTGACGATCCCCGGCGACTGGTTGAGAGACCCCGGTCCCCGGTATGAAGTGCCGAGCTATGGTCGCGGCTTCAGTCGCGGCAGATACTCGCGCTTCTATGGCCGCGCGGCGCCGTAGCGGTGCTGCCCAAGCCGCCTTCTAATCCGCTCATCCCGGCGAATGCCGGGACCCAGATCAAATGGCTGCGCGGCCTGTGATCCGTCCCCCTTTTTGAACGCGGAGATCGCAGAGAAGGCGCAGAGATCGCGGAGGGCGTTCTTCTCCACGTCCTCTACGAACCTCCGCGATCTCTGTGTTCCAAAGGCCACCTAGCTGAGAGCTTCAGGATCTGGATCCCGGCATTCGCCGGGACGAGCGGGCATCGACTTTCGCCCAGGTCAGCGCCCTATTTCGAGCTCAGCCTGGAGACCTTCGCCGCCGAGGCCTGAAACAACCTGGGCGAGCTTGGCTATTGCGTGCATTATCCCCGGTCAGCTCATGACCTCAGGGGGCAAGCATGATCCTCGGTCTCTCCGTTGCTGCGTTCACCACCGTCCACGTCGTCATCAGCCTGATCGCCATCGCGGCCGGCCTGATCGCGCTCGTCGACATGCTCCGGAACCGCTTTCCGGCCACACTGACGGCGGTCTTCCTGGTCTTCACGATCCTGACCAGCGCCACCGGCTTCTTCTTCCATTCCAAGGCGATCGGCCCGCCGCACATCGTCGGCGTGATCTCGCTGGTCGTCCTGGCCGCCAGCCTGTTCGCCTTCTACGTCCGGCGAAACCTCGGGATCTGGCGCAAGGTCTATGTCGGCACGGCGATCCTGGCGCTCTATCTCAACGTCTTCGTGCTGGTGGTGCAGTCCTTCGCCAAGCTCGCCCCGCTGAAGGCGCTCGCCCCCACCCAGACCGAGCCGCCCTTCGCCGCGGCCCAGGGCGTGGTGCTGGTCGCCTTCATCGTCCTGGGGGTGCTGGCGGTCCGCCGGTCCCGCCCGACGCTCTCTGTGGTCTGAACCTCTTTGCCCTCTCCCCACGCGTGGGAACAGGGCATCATCTCACCAGTCCGTCCGCCCGTTGACCTTGTTCACCGGCACGGCGTCGATATCGAACGCCCCGACGTCGAACAGGCGTGCGTTCACGCCGACCTTCATGTGCTCGTAGTCGGCCTGGCCGGTCGAGAAGTCGGGGAACTCCGAATAGGTCCCGCAGCCGCAGATCGCGCAGTGATGGTGCTGCCCGACATAGTGGCCCCACTGATAGGTCGAGACCCGGTCCCGCGCGGTCAGCAGCTTGAATTGCTCGGGGTTGTAATAGGCGTGCTTCTGCCCCCGCTTGGCGCAGAACGAACAATTGCATTCGGTCACCTCGGTCGGCGCGGCGTCCACCTCGAACTGCGTCGCGCCGCAATGGCAGCTTCCCTTCAACGGCATCGGTCCCTCCTGGCTGGCCTGCGCACTCTCCCGGGGTTCTGCCGCCAGCATGGCGTCAGCAGGAACGACAAAGGCCGGCGCGAGCGCCGGCCTCCATCCTTCGCCGAATGGCGTCATGACCTATCGGTCACGCTCCATCTGGCGGTTGTCTGGCTTGTTCCTCTCGCCGGGCTGGCCCGGCTGCCCCGGCTGGCGCTGCTGTTGCTGCTGGCCCGGCGCTTGGCGCTGCGGGTTGTTGGGCTGTTGCTGCGGCGTACGGGTGTTTTGGTCGCCCATGACGGGTCTCCTTTTACGGTCGGCGCTGGGTGCGCCGGGGAACGGCCGACCAACCCGGGCCCCTCCGCGAATGTTCCGCGAAAATCTCCCGCGACTCGGCTTGACAGCGTGACTTACCATCGTAATTTCAAGAGAAGATCTTACGGGTGTAACAGGCCATGCACATCACCACGGCGGAGAGCCAGGTCATGGAGGCGCTGTGGCGTCGCGGCCCCCTGACCGCCGACGAGATCGTCGCCGAGGTCGGCTCCGCGCAGAACTGGGGCGACGCCACGGTCAAGACCCTGATCAACCGCCTCCTGAAGAAGAAGGCGCTGAAGTCCGCGCGGGTCGACGGCCGCCATGCCTACCACCCCCTCGTCCAGCGCGCCGACTATGTGCAGGCCGAGAGCCAGGGCCTGCTGGACCGCCTGTTCGACGGCGAGCTCGCGCCCCTGGTCGCCCATTTCGCCAAGAGCCGGTCCCTCAAGCCGACCGAAGTCGCCCGGTTGAAGAAGCTGATCTCGGAGCTCGACGACGATGCTGACTGATCTGCTCACCGGCTTCGTCCGCGCCAATCTGCTGGTCGCCCTGACCATCCTCATCGTCCTGGCGCTGCGGATTCCCGTCCGCCGCCTGCTGGGACCGCATAGCGCCTATCTCCTGTGGCTCGCCGCCCCCCTGGCCTTCATCTCGTGCCTCATTCCAGCGGCCGAGGCCGAGAGCGAGGCCGCCGCCTTGGCCGCCGCCCAGGCGGCCTCGGGGCCTATCCTCAGGGCCTTGCCCTCGACCGTGCCGCTGTCGGCCCTGACGGCGGTGTGGCTGGCGGGCGTCGGTCTCGCCGTCGCCTTCGTGGTCTTCGGTCAGCTCCGCTTCCTGGCCCGGGCCCGCGCCGGCCAGGCCGGCCCCGCGGTGGTCGGAGTCATCTGCCCGCGCTATGTCACGCCCTCGAATTTCGCCGAGACCTTCAACGACGCCGAGCGCGCCCTGATCCGCGCCCACGAGCGCGCGCATATCGATCGGGGCGATCCGAAGGTGAACGCCGCGATCACGGCGGCCCAGGCGCTCTGCTGGTTCAATCCCCTGGTCCACGTCGCCGCCTACTATGCGCGCCTCGACCAGGAACTGGCCTGCGATGCGACGGTGATGTCGGGGCGCTCGCGCCAGCGCCGCCTCTACGCCGAGACCATGTTGAAGGCCCAGATCGCACCCGCGCCCCTGCCGCTGGGCTGCCATTGGATCGCCGCGCCTCATCCGCTGGAGACCCGCATCGCGCACCTCAAGCAACCGGCCGTGGGGGACGTCCGCCGCCTCGCCGGCGCCTGGGCGACCGCCCTGCTGGCTGTCGGCTGGGGCTACGCCGCCTGGTCAGCCCAGCCGGCCTCGCCGCCTCGTCCTCATTTCGTCCAGCCCATCTTTACGGAGAGCGGCACGCATCTGCGCTCGGGCGTCGTCATGATCCGCCTCAGCCCCGGCCAGGTCGCGCAGATGACCCGCGCCAGCAGCCGCAACTGACTTAAAGGCCCCAGGGGCCCCACCCGAACCGAGCTCATCCCGATGATCCGGATCATCGTCGGCGGCCTGCTGGCCGTCCCCGTCGCCGCGTTCGCGCTCATCGGCCTGGCCCTCGCCGCCGAGGCCCTGGTGCGATGAGTTTCGGGGGCAGGTTGATTATCTCGTCCGCTGACGCCCCGGCGCCCGAGCCGTTCGCGAGAGATAATCAACCTGTCCCCGAAACTCCCCCCGCGCGCGCCGCCCCTATCGCGCTGCCCGCCGAGTCCGGCTAGAAGGCGCGCCATGAGCGCCCAGCCTGCCAAGAGCCTCCGCGAGACCGCCGCCGAGTACGGCCTGAAGTCCGAGGAATACGACGTCATCCTCCAGCGCCTGAACCGGGAACCGAACCCGGTGGAGTTGGGCGTCTTCTCGGTCATGTGGTCCGAGCACTGCTCCTACAAGTCGTCGAAGAAGCACCTGGTGAAGTTCCCGACCACCGGCCCGCGGGTGATCTGCGGCCCGGGCGAGAACGCCGGCGTGATCGACATCGACGACGGCCAGGCCTGCATCTTCAAGATGGAGAGCCACAACCACCCCTCCTACATCGAGCCCTATCAGGGCGCGGCGACGGGCGTGGGCTGTCTCTTATACACATCTGACGCTGCCGACGACTCCTTACGTGTA
>CAMFHW010000404.1 GCA_945952175.1 uncultured Phenylobacterium sp.
GCCCACGGCCAGCCTCAGCCAGGGCCGCGCCGTCGGGCGCGGCGTGGGCTCCAGCCGGCCTTCGATGAACTCCCGCAGCGTCTCGCTCGCGCTGCGCCCCTCCGCCTGGCAGCGGGCCATGAAGGCCTGCTTCGTCGGATACGGAATGCGGATCTCGAGCGTCTCGCTCTTCTTCAGCCGCCGGGGTTCGGACAGGGGGGTCTCAGGCATGGCCGTCTCGTCTGCACATCGCGCCAGCCAAGCCTATTCGCACGGGCGGGGACAGGAATTTCCTGTCCGGACACGCCGTCAGCCCGGCTGGATGTCCACCGCGGAGACCTTCCCGCGCTGTTCCTCTTCCCGATAGCTGACCTTCTGGCCCTCATTGAGGCCACGCAGGCCCGCCTTCTCCACCGCCGAGATGTGGACGAAGATGTCCTTGCCGCCGGCGTCGGGCTGGATGAAGCCGTAGCCCTTGGTGCTGTTGAACCACTTGACCGTGCCCGTCGCCATGGCGCTGTCGCCTCCCTTTCGTCCGCTCTGGGGGCGCGGACCTGGGGCGGTTTTGTGCAACGAGGCGAATTCCTCGCCTATTCAACCTTCCGAGAGCAGCTTGTCGATCACCGCCTTGGCGTCGGCGCTGCCCCATTCGGCGGGGCCCAGCACACGGCCCTTTTCGATCCCGTCCTTGCCGTAGATCACCGTGGTCGGCATGGCCGAGGTCATCGGCTTCAGCTCGTAGGGCATCTTCAGCTTGGGATCGCGATAGAAGGCCAGCGGCGCGTTCTGGGCGATGAACTGGCGCGCCTTGTCGGCGTCGCGGTCGCCGTCGATCGCCACGGTGATCACCTCGACCGGCTTGCCCTGGTACTCGGCCGCCAGCTTGGCCAGGGTCGGCATCTCCAGCTTGCAGGGCGCGCACCAGGTCGCCCACAGGTTCATCACCACCACCTTGCCCTTGAAGTCGGCGATCCGCACCGGCTTGCCGTCGGCGTCGAGGAAGCTGGTGGCCGGCGCGGCGGTGGCCTCCGCCGGGATGGTCAGCTTGGCCATCTCGCCCTTGGCCAGGCTTTTCAGTCCGCCCTGCTGTGCGGGGTTTAACGACGCCTGGGCTATGATGTAGACAACCGCGGCGACGCCGACCCCGGCGACGCCCCAGAGGGCCCATTTCAGGGCGCCCGACCTGGGCTTCTCCCCGCTTTGATCGTGACCCTCGCTCATATGACCGACTCTTCCTCGCCTTCGCCGAAAGACCCCGCCGGCCAGGCGGAAGGCCAGGCCATGTGGGGCGGACGCTTCTCCGCCAAGCCGGCCGAACTGATGCAGGCGATCAACGTCTCCATCGGCTTCGACCGCCGGCTCGCGGCGCAAGACCTCGCGGGGTCCCGCGCGCACGCGGCGATGTTGCGCAAGCAGGGCGTCATTACAAGCGCCGACGAAGCGGCCATCCAGCAGGGCCTCGCCACCATCGAGGGCGAGATGGCCGACGGCTCCTTCCCGTTCCGCGACGAGTTCGAGGACATCCACATGAACGTGGAGGCGCGGCTGCGCGAGCTGATCGGCCCGGTGGCCGGCCGCCTGCACACCGCCCGCTCGCGCAACGACCAGGTGGCCGTCGATTTCCGCCTGTGGGTCCGCGACGCCTGCGACCGCACGATCGAACAGCTCCGCAGCCTCCAGCGCGCCCTGGTCGCCAAGGCCGAGGCCAACGCCGACACCCTGATGCCGGGCTTCACCCACCTGCAGCCCGCCCAGCCGGTCACCTTCGGCCACCACCTGATGGCCTATGTCGAGATGTTCGGCCGCGACGCCGGCCGCTTCGCCGACGCCCGCAAGCGGATGAACGAGTGCCCGCTGGGCGCGGCGGCCCTGGCCGGCTCGCCCTTCCCGATCGACCGCGAGGCCACCGCCAGGGCGCTGGGCTTCGACCGGCCGACCGCCAACTCCCTCGACAGCGTCTCCGACCGCGACTTCGCGCTGGAAGCGCTCTCGGCCGCCACCCTCTGCGGCGTCCACCTCTCGCGGCTCTCGGAAGAGATCGTGATCTGGACCACGCCGCAGTTCGGCTTCATCCGGCTGTCGGACGCCTTCACCACCGGCTCCTCGATCATGCCGCAGAAGAAGAACCCCGACGCGGCCGAGCTGATCCGCGCCAAGGTGGGCCGCCTGATGGGCTCGCTGACCCAGCTGACCATCGTCATGAAGGGCCTGCCGCTCGCCTATTCGAAGGACATGCAGGAGGACAAGGTCCCGACGTTCGAGGCCTTCGACGCCCTGGAGCTCAGCCTGGCCGCCATGGCCGGCATGGTCGACGACCTGGAGCCCGTGCCCGCGAAGATGGCCGCGGCCGCCGGCGCCGGCTTCTCCACCGCCACCGATCTCGCCGACTGGCTGGTGCGCAACCTCGACATGCCGTTCCGCGACGCCCACCATGTCACCGGCGCGGCGGTGAAGCGCGCCGAGACCCTCGGCTGCGATCTGTCCGAACTGCCGCTTTCTGAACTTCAGGCGTTGTCCCAGGGGATCACCGCCGATGTCTACGAGGTCCTCACCCCGCGGGCCTCGGCGGCCAGCCGCAAGAGCTATGGCGGCGCCGCTCCCGATCAGGTCCGCGCCCAGGTCGCGCGTTGGAAGGAGATGCTGAAATGACCCTTCGCAAACTCGCGATTTGCGCCACGGCCGCGGCCCTGGCCGCCGGCCTGGCCGCCTGCGGCAAGCTGGGCGACCTCGAACGCCCCGGCCCGATCTTCGGCCAGGCGCCGAAGTCCAACGCCGACGCCGGCCCCGTCCCGAACCGCCAGGTGCGCACCATCGACCCGCGCGACCGCAACTCCGACCCCGCCCCCTCGCGCAGCGTGCCGATCGAAGGCACGGTGAACCCGGCCGGCACCGCGCCGGCGGGCGTGCTCGACGATCCCTATTCCCGTCCGAAATGAACCATTTCGATCTGGGTCCCGACGGCGAACTCGCCTGCGAAGGCGTGCCGCTGCGCCGCATCGCCGAGGCCGTCGGCACGCCGGTCTACGTCTATTCCTCCGCCACGCTTGAGCGGCACTACACCGTCCTGCGCGACGCCCTGGTCGCCGAGGGCCTGAGGGGCGAGCATGGCGCGGACCCGCTGATCGCCTTCGCGGTGAAGGCCAATTCCAACGTCGCGGTGCTGAAGACCCTGGCCCGCCTGGGCGCCGGCGCCGACACGGTCTCCGAGGGCGAGATCCGCCGCGCGCTCGCCGCCGGCATCCCGGGCGAGCGCATCGTCTTCTCCGGCGTCGGCAAGACCGCCGGCGAGATCGCCTTCGCCCTGAAGGCCGGCGTCAGCGAGATCAATGTCGAGTCCGAGCCGGAGATGCACCTGGCCTCGCAGGTCGCCCAGTCGCTCGGCACGCGAGCGACCATCGCGATCCGGGTCAATCCCGACGTCTCGGCCGGCGGCCACGCCAAGATCTCCACCGGCAAGTCCGACAACAAGTTCGGCGTCTCGTTCTCGGAGGCCGAGCGGCTTTACGCCCAGGCCGCCAACAACGCCGGCCTGCGCCCCGTCGGCGTCACCTGCCACATCGGCAGCCAGATCACCGAGCTCGCCCCGCTGGAGGCCGCCTTCGTCAAGATGCGCGGCCTGGTCGGACGCCTCCGCGCCGAAGGCCTTTCCGTCGAGCGCCTCGATCTCGGCGGCGGCCTGGGCGTGCCCTATTTCAACCAGCCGACCCCGGCCAGCCCGGCCGACTACGCCCGCATGATCGCCAAGACGATGGACGGCCTCGACGTCGCCTATTCCTTCGAGCCGGGCCGGATGATCGCCGCCAACGCCGGCGTCCTGCTGTCGACCGTCCAACACATTCACGAGCGCCCGGAAGGCCGCAAGTTCGCCGTGCTCGACGCGGCGATGAACGACCTGATCCGTCCGGCCATGTACGACGCCTATCACGACATCCGGCCCGTGAAGCCGCGCGACGCCTCGGCCGTGACCTATGACGTCGTGGGTCCGATCTGCGAGACCGGCGACACCTTCACCCGCGACCGCGACCTGCCCCCGCTGCAGGCCGGCGACCTCGTCGCCTTCATGAGCGCCGGCGCCTACGGAGCGGTGATGTCCAGCGAGTACAATTCTCGCCTGCTGGTCCCCGAGGTCCTGGTCAAGGGTGACCAGTTCGCCGTCGTCCGCCCCCGGCCGACCTACGAGGACATGCTGGCCAAGGAGGCCGACGCGCCCTGGCTGTAGCGTAAGGACCCAGCCAACCACCAGAAATCACATATCTCGACGTCATGGCCGGGCTTGTCCCGGCCCCCCATGATCTCCGCGATCAGGGACTTACCTGAAGCTCAGGCGCGTATGGGC
>CAMFHW010000405.1 GCA_945952175.1 uncultured Phenylobacterium sp.
CCCAGGAGGCGTAGAAAGCCGCCTGCAGCGGTTCCTTGGCCGGCCACACGGCGGCCAGTGTCCAGAGGTTCAGCAGGATCGGCGCGGCGGCCGACAGGATGAAGCGGTTGCGCCCGTTCAGCACGCCCGACAGGTGGGCGTAGATCGCCATGCAGGGCAGGTAGGGCATCATGATCTGGGCAAGCTGCGCGGCCAGGTCGTGCTTGGCGCCATGGAAGCCCGGGGCGATGGCGTACATCAGCCAGGGCATGGTGAGCTCGGCGATCAGGGTGATCGTCAGGGTCGCGGCGGCCAGGGTCGCCATGGCGTCGGCGGCCAGCTTGTCGGCCACCTCCTCGCCGTCGGTGGCCAGCGCCTTGGAATAGGCCGGCACGAAGGCGGCGGCGAACGCGCCCTCGGCGAAGATCCGCCGGAACAGGTTCGGGAACGAGAAGGCCATGTTGTAGGCGTCGGCGGCGATGGTCGCGCTGGCGCCCAGGCGGTAGGCCAGGAACAGGTCACGGGCGAAGCCCAGGATCCGGCTGATCAGGGTGAAGGCCGAATAGACCATCGAGGAGCGGATCAAGCCGCTCGACTTCGGGGTTTGGGCGGTCGCCGGCGCTTGTTCGGTCACGTGCGCTGTGTGCGCAGGCCCGCAGGCGCCGTCAAGCGGATCAGCGCGCGATGCTGGCGCGGGCCTTCTGCAGGTTGGCGCGCGGACGGGCGGCGGGGTGGGACTCGACGACCTCGAGCGCCGACATCAGGTGGTGCTTGAGATGGGCCATGCGGCGGCCGTCGGTGAGCTTCCTGCCCTCGGCGTCGACCACATAGAAGGCGTCGACCGCGCGTTCGCCATAGCCGTCGATATGGGCCGAGAGGATCGACAGGCCGGCGTCCGAGATCGGGGTCGCCAGCGCGGCCAGGAGGCCGGGACGATCGCGGCCCGAGGCCTCGACCACGGTGGAGAGCTCGGAGGCCTCGTTGTCGAGCATCACCGTCGGCGTGATGGCGAAGGCGGCGGCGCGGCCGAGGTCGCCCAGCTTCTTGGTCTCGGCCTTGATCGGCTCGCCGCGGCCGGCGGCCTCCAGGCTCTGGACCAGGCGTTCGAGAGACCGCGCATTGTCAGCTCCGAACGGACTGCCGGCGGCGTCCTGAACATAGAAGACGTCCAGCGCCTGGCCGTCCCGCGAGGTGAAGACCTTGGCCCCCAGCACGTTGGCCCCGGCGGCGGTGATGGCGTTGGCGAGGTCGACGAACAGGCGCGGGCGGTCGGTCACCGAGACCACCACTTCCGAGGCGTTCAGGTCCGGACGGACGCGGCCAACGGCGGCGGCCCCGGCCTCCCGCGCGCGGCGGGCGAGCTGGGCGTGGGCCTGGACCTCGGTGTCGGGGAAGGAGGTGAAATAGGCGTCCTCCATCGCCTGCGCCCACTCGGTGGCGTCGGCGTCCTCGGCCACCAGACGCATGCGCGCGTCGTAGGCCGCGTTCTCGTGATAGCGGCGCACCGCGGCGGCCTGGTCGGAGCCCCGGCCCCCGCGGAACAGGGCTTCGGTGGCGGCGTAGAGCTCGCGCAGCAGCTGGCCCTTCCAGCCGTTCCAGACCCCTGGTCCCACGGCGCGGATGTCGGCGACCGTCAGCACCAGCAGCAGGCGCAGGCGCTCGGGCGTCTCCACCACCCGGGCGAAGTCGATCACGGTGCGCGGGTCGGAGACGTCGCGCTTCTGCGCGGTGTCGCTCATCAAGAGGTGGTGCTCGACCAGCCAAGCGACCATCTCGATGCGCTTGCGGTCCTGGCCCAGGCGTTCGCAGGCCTGGCGCGCGGCGCGGGCGCCGGCCTTCTCCTGGCCGCCGGCCCCGCCTTTGCCGGTGTCGTGCAGCAGCATGGCCAGGAACAGCGCCTCGCGGTCGTCGATCAGCGGCATGATCGCGGTGGACAGCGGATGGTCCTCGGCGAAACGGCCGGCGGCGATCTCGGCGATCACGCCGACGGCCCGAAGCGTGTGCTCGTCGACCGTGTACGAGTGGTACATGTTGAACTGCATCTGGGCGACGATGCGGCCCCATTCGGGGATGAAGCGGCCCAGGACGTCGGCCTCGTTCATCATCGACAGCGCCCGCTGCGGGTCGCGGCCATGGGCCAGGATGTCGAGGAACACCTTGGCCGCCACCGGGTCGCGGCGGACCTTCGGCCCGATCAGGGCGTTGTGACGCGTCGCCGCCGTGAAGGCGTCGGGGTGCAGGTCGAGATTGTGCTGATCGGCCAGGCGGAACAGCCGCAGCATGTTCACCGGGTCCGTCTCGAAGACCTCCGGCCCGTCGATGTTCAGGCGGCCGCCCTCCTCGTGGAAGCCGGGATCCAGCGGCTTGCGCCGCGCCCGGACCCGGCCGCGGATCAGGCGCGAGATGCCGCGCGGCTGTTGCTTGACCCGCTCGCTCTCGAGCTTGGCGGCGAAGACGCGGGTGAGCGCGCCGACCTCCTTGGCGATCAGGAAATAGCGGCGCATGAACCGCTCCACCGCCGGGGCGTCGCCGCGGTCGCCATAGCCCATCCGGCGGGCGATCTCCGGCTGGACGTCGAAGGTCAGCCGCTCCTCCGGCCGGCCGGTGGCGAAGTGCAGGTGCGAGCGCACCGCCCAGAGGAAATCGAAGGCGCGTACGAAGGCGGCGACTTCCCTGCGGTCGAACATGTCGAGCTGGACCACGCCGTCGACCTGGGCGACCGGATGCAGGTACTGGGCGATCCAGAACAGGGTGTTCAGGTCGCGTAAGCCACCCTTCCCTTCCTTGACGTTGGGCTCGACCATGTAGCGGCTGGCGCCGGCCCGTTCCTGGCGCTCGTCACGCTCCCTGAGCTTGGCGGCGACGAACTGGGCGCCCGTACCCTTGACCACCTCGGCGCGGAAGCGGCGGGTCAACTCCTCGGCCAGCTTCTCGTCGCCGGTCAGCCGGCGCGCCTCCAGGATGGAGGTGCGGATCGTGTAGTCCTCCTTCGAAAGGCGGACGCATTCCTCGACCGTGCGCGAGGCGTGGCCGACCTTGAAGCCCAGGTCCCACAGCGCATAGAGCATGTACTCGATCACGCTCTCGGCATGGGCCGTCTGCTTGTAGGGACGCAGGAACAGCAGATCGAGATCGGAGAAGGGCGCCAGCGTCCCGCGCCCGTAGCCGCCCACCGCCAGCAGGCAGAGCCGCTCGCCCTCGGTGGGGTTGCGGGCCCGGAAGACGTGGACCGTGGTGAAGTCGTAGAGGGCGGTCACCACCTCGTCGGTGACGCCCGACAGCAGCCGGGCGGTCTCGATCCCGCCGGCCCCATTCTCCAGCCGCTCCTTGGCGATCATGCGGCCGCGGAACAGGGCCTGCTTGAGGATGTCCAGGGCGCGGCGGCGCTGCTCGGCGGCGTCGCCGGCGGCGTCGAGGGCGGCGGCGGAAAGCTGGGCGCGCAGGCGCACCCCATCGACGACGTATTCGAGACGAGTCGGGCGCAGGCGGGGCGGCATGGAGATATTATAGGCGATCAGGTGGGGTTTCGTCAGGCCGGCGGACCGCACATGCGAAAAGGGCCGGCGCATCGGCGCCGGCCCTCAGCAAGCTTGACCTTAGGGCGCCGCTTAGGCGCGCAGCTGGGCCTGGGCGGCCTTCAGGGTCTCGCGGACGCAGCGGCCGTACGAACCGGCGGCCAGCGGCGAGAACGAGGTCTCGCGGTAGCAGACGGTGCGCGAGGCGCTGAGCAGGTCGGCCCGCACCTGGTCGGCGGACTTACCGGCCAGCGAGACGCGGATTTCGGCGGCGTTGGCCGAGGACGCGGCGAAGGCGAGAGCGGCGGCGAAAGCGGCAATACGGATCATTTCAAAAATCTCCAGCGGCGCGGGGAAAGTCGGGGAGGGCCGCGCGTTGCGGGGGCTTATGGACCCCAAGGCTTAAGCCATTGCGCAGTGCGATGGTAAAGATTGTGCGATGCAATATGAACGTCGATAAGTGATTTTTCACGGACGCCGCGCGGCGCCTTTCCGCAAGCCCCTGTCGAAATCCGCTAGGCTCGCCCGACATCCTCTCGCCGGGCGCTTTCGCCGGCGACGACCAAGAAGGGATGCGCGATGCGCTACTTGCTGATGCTGTTCGCGGAAGAAGCCGTGGGCCTGCAGATCCCGGCCGACGAGATGGCCGGCTATATGGGCCAGATGTACGCCTATCGCGAAGCGCTGATCAAAGCCGGCGCCTTCGTCGAGACGGCGCCCCTGATGCCGACCACCACGGCCTGCACCATCCGGGTCCAGGACGGCGAGACGACGGTGCAGGACGGCCCCTACGCGGAGACCCGCGAGC
>CAMFHW010000406.1 GCA_945952175.1 uncultured Phenylobacterium sp.
GAGATTGCCTCTTGTCTCGTGGGCTCGGAGATGTGTATAAGAGACAGA
Source organism: uncultured Phenylobacterium sp. (assembly GCA_945952175.1). Lineage (GTDB taxonomy): Bacteria > Pseudomonadota > Alphaproteobacteria > Caulobacterales > Caulobacteraceae > Phenylobacterium. Next base: position 49 of record CAMFHW010000406.1, read on the forward strand.
TCCTGCCCCGGCTGTGGGGCCTCCTGCCGACGGATCGTGGGCGAGCCTTCGCGGTCAACGCCGAGGCGAGCGTCGGCAAGCCGCTGAGCGCCGGGGTGATCTTCGTCAGCGTCTTCTGTGTCGCCTGCCTGATCTTCCTGCCGTTCGGAGCACGGTGCCTGCTGACCGTGCCGCTGATGCTGGCGGCCATGGCGGTGGGCTATTTCGACGATCGGAGGGGCGGCTTCTCGGAATATCAGCTGGCGGTGATGGACCTCGCCATCGCGCTCGGCGCCTCGCTGGTGATCTACGGGTTTTCGCCGACCACCATCTGGCTACCGGGCTGGAAGGGCGCGATCGCCCTGGCGCCATGGCTGGCGATCCCGATCGCCACGGCGCTGATCTGGCTGTCGATCAACGCCACCAACTGCTCGGACGGGGTCGACGGGGTCTCCGGCAGCCTGACCGCGACGGCGATCATGATCCTGGGAGGCCTGCTCTATGCGGTGATCGGCAACGAGGTGGTGGCGCGCCACCTGAACATCCCGGTCAACCGCGAGGGCGCAAGCTGGGCGATCATGGCCTTCCTGATGGTCGGCTGCGTGGCGGGCTATCTCTGGTACAACGCCGCGCCCAGCCAGGTGCTGATGGGCGACGCCGGGTCGCGGCCGCTGGGCCTGCTGATCGGCATGCTGGTGGTGGCCACCAACAATCCGCTGTTCCTGCTGCTGGTGGGGTCGGTGATCCTGCTGAACGGGGCGACGGGCCTGGTGAAGGTGGCTCTGATGCGGTTCTTCGGCCTGCGTTTCCTGGCCGGGATCCGGTTCCCGCTGCATGACCATTGCCGGCGGGAGCTGGGCTGGTCGAACACCCAGGTCCTGGTGCGCTTCATGTTGCTGCACCTGGGCGTCTCCGCCCTGCTGGTGATCCTGGCGCTGAAGGTGCGCTGATCTAGTCGTCGGCGCTGGGCGCGACCTCCTCGATCCGCCCGTCGGCGAAGACATAGTAGGGCGCGTGGCCCGGGCCGATGACGATGGCGCGCGGCGCGTCGGGTTCGGTGAAGGTGAAGACCGTCATCGTGCTATCCGCCGGCGGATGGTGGCCGCTGCTCGTCGACAGACCCATGTCGCTTTCCCCTGACCCGCGGGGAGTCTCGCGCCGCCGACACCCCGAAGCAACCAACCGACAGGCGATTCGCCCGCGTTTTGCGAGTCTGAGGCGAAGCTTGCCTCGGTCAGGCCGGAACCGCGTCGAAGGCCATGGTCATCCGGCTCTCCTGCGTCGTGAACGGGACCGTCCCGTGCCACATGTAAGAGGGAAACAGCACCAGGCGGCCGGGCTTCGGCCGCACATAATGATCCGCGGTGGTCGGCGGCTGGGTGCGGATCGGCGGCTGCCCGAAGCGCAGCCAGCCCTCGCGGTCCTCTCGGTCCAGCGCCGCCTCCGGCGTCTCGACATAGAAGGCCGAGGACAGCCAGCCCTGCGGGTGGAAGTGGTCCTTGTGGAAGCCCCCAGGCCGCAGCAGCACCGACCAGGCGCCTTCGACCTTATAGGCGCCGGTGTTGCGCGAACGATGCGGGTCGGCGCCATGGCCGACCTTCTCGATGTGCTTACGGATGGGCGCGTCGATGGCGGCGAAGAAGGCCTTGATGGTCGGTTCTGACGACCCGATCAGGTTCTGCAGGGTCTGGGCGCCGCCGCGCAGCGACTGGTGGGCCGGATGCTGTTCGTAGACGTGGATGCGCTTCAGCGCCGCAGCGAGGTCGGCCAGGTAGGCCTCGACGCTCGGCCAGCCCTCGGGCGCTTCGATGTCGTAGGTCGCGACCAGGCGGTCATAGTCGTAGAGCTGGCCGTAAAGCGGGTCGCCGGTCAGGCGCGCGGCGGTGGCGGCCCAGCCGAGCAGGGACTGGTCGGAGGGCGCGATCTCGAGCCCGCGGCGGGCCTTGTCGAGGGCCAGCGCCGGGCGGCCGCTGGCCAGGTAGACGATGGCGAGCTGGTTCAGCACCGAGGGCTTCTTCGGCGCCAGGACCTCGGCGGACTTGGCCAGCCGCTCGGCGTCGGCCAAGAGGCCCATCTCGACGGCGGCGTGGGCGGCGGCGAGGACCAGGCCGAGGTCCTGCGGAATGCGCGCGGCGCCCGCCATCAGCAACTGCGCGGCCTTCTCCGGCTGACCCGCGGCCTCGAACAGCTTGGCCTTGGTGAGCAGGGGTTCGCCGGGCGGCGCGCCGGCGTGGAAGGCGGTGTCCATCGCCGCCTGGGCCAGGTTCAGGTCGCCGCGGCGCATCCAGACATAGTTGGCGTATTCGGAGGCCAGGCGGACGTCGGCGGGGGCGCGGCGGCGCGCCTCGATATAGGCCTTCTCGGCCTGGTCGTGATCGCCGACGGCCATCAAGGCGCGAGCATAGACGCTCCAGCTCTGTGGGCCGTCCAGGCCTATGCTGAGGCCCCGCTCGAGAGCGGCTTTGGACTCCTCGCCCCGGCCCAGGTCGCCCAGGGTGGCCGCGAGGTTGTGCCAGGAGACCGGGCTCCTGGGGAACCGGTCGACGGCCAGGCGGTCGAAGGTCAGCGCCTCGTCGTGCCGGCCCAGCACCTTGAGGATCTGGGAGTGGGCGGCGAGCGACTGGTGGCTGGCCCCCGGCGCCCCGGCGACCTTGGCGGACAGGACGGCGGCCTCCTCGGCGCGGTCCTCCGCCAGCAGGGCGAGGGCGCGGTCGAGGTCGGACTTGGCGGTGGCGGTGGTCATGGCGGTCAGGTGGTCGAAAGGACGCCGCGGGGTCAAGTGCGGCGGCGCGACACGTCAGTTCGCGAAGAACTGGTTCTTGGCGTTCAGCATCCCGGTGACCAGCTCCCGCTCGGCCTCGGTCAGGTAGGGGTTCCAGATGTCGATGATCAGGATCACCCGCAGCTTGTCGGCGTCGTTCCACGCCTCATGCTCGATGGTGTCGTCGAAGGCCCAGGCCTGCCCCATCTCCCACAAGCGCATCTCGTTGCCGACCCGGAAGCGCGCCGGGCCCGGCAGGATCAGCGGCAGGTGGACCAGGAGGCGCGTGTTGGTCGAGCCGGTGTGGGCCGGAATGTGGGTGTGGGCGTCGAGGGCCGAGAACATGGCGGTCGGCGCGAAGCCGGGCTGGCGCGCCATCGGGATCGTGTCCAGCAGGGCGGCGGTCTTCGGACAGCGCTCGCAGGCGGCGTCCTGGCGCGCGCCGTCCTTCCACAGGAAGTAGGAGCTCCAGCGGTGGGAGTGGTTCAGCTCGCCCCACTGGTTCACCGGCTCGCCGGGCTTGTAGGCGATGTAGGGGGCGAACTCCTTCTCGTCGGCCGCGAGCGCGCCCTCCAGTTCGGCGCGGATGGTGTCGGTCGCGGCCTCCAGTTCGGTGAGCCACGGGAACAGCGAGCGGTCGTAGAAGGGGATGGCCGGCAGCCGCGGATAGGTCAGCAGGATGCCGTCGGAATGGTAGGGCCGCGTCTTGCCGGCGAAGATCCGCACGCCCTCGTCGAACCGCGCCTGGGTGGCCGCGTCGAGCGTCAGGCCCGACCCGGCGGCCTTGGCGTCGAGGTAGGCGACCAGGGCGTCGGTGGTCTCGTCCACCACCTCCCGCGCCCGGGCGATCGCCGGGGCGAAGGCGGTTGGCGGCTCGGCCGGCAGGATCTTCAGCGCATTGCGATAGACGCTGGCCGCGGCCTTGCCGCCCGAGGTCCGCTCCAGCAGGGCGCCCTTCGAGAGCAGGGCGACGAAGTTGTAGGGCTCGATGGCCAGCGCCTCGTCCAGGGCGGCGATCGCGCCGTCGAGGTCGCCGACCATTCGCCGCGCCATGGCCTTCTGCATGCGGATGTCGACATCGCCCGGCGCCTCGGCCTCGGCCTGGCGCAGGAGGGCGAGCGCGCCGGCCGCATCGCGGCGGCCCAGCGCCTGCTGGACCTGGACCTGGAGCGAGGTTTCGCCCGTCGACATGCTACGCCCCCACGTTCGGCCACCGCCGTATGGCGAGCATCGATATCCAATCCCGGCCGCCCACGCCATGGGCGACCGGGACGCAGGATCAGCCGATCTTCAGCCGCACGAAGGCCATGCCGGAGGTCGGATCGCCATAGCTCGCCGAGAGCGGGCTCGGGATGTCGTAGCGGGAGACCAGCCCACCCAGCCCGATCTTCACGTGGTCGGAGACCTTCCAGTCGTGGATCGCGCCGATCGACAGCCGCCCGACCGTCACGGTCGGCCCTGTCTCTTATACACATCTGACGCTGCCGACGACTCCTTACGTGTAG
>CAMFHW010000407.1 GCA_945952175.1 uncultured Phenylobacterium sp.
CGAGACGGTGCAGCCCTTCCGACAGCGGGCCGGCCAGGGCGTCATCGCGCGCGACAATCAGTACCCTGGCTTGGACGCCTGCGGCCATTCCTCTGGGACCCTCTGACTCGACACCGTTACGTCCCCTACGCCAATGAGGCGTGAATCAGGGCGTAGGCAGGATATACGGCCCAGCGTCCCTGCGACAGGCAAGCGACAAGCGGGAGCATAGACGGCGGAATGGAACAGATTCTCAAGGGCCAGGTGGCGGTCGTGACCGGGGCGTCCGGCGGGCTCGGCGCACACTTCGCGCGCCTGCTGGCCAAGGCGGGCGCGGCGGTTGCGGTGACCGCGCGGCGGGTGGAGATGGTCGAGGCGGTGGCCGCCGAGATCGTGTCCGAGGGCGGCCGCGCCCTGGCCCTGCGGCTGGATGTCGCGGACGCCGCGGCCATCGCGCCGGCCTTCGCCCAGGCGCAGGAAGCGCTCGGGCCGCTGTCGATCCTGGTCAACAACGCCGGCGTCGGCGGGGAGGGGCTGGCCCTGGACCTCACCGTCGAGGAATGGGACCGCACCTTCGACGTCAATGTGCGGGGCGTGTTCTTCGCCGCGCAGGCTGCGGCGCGGATGATGTTCGCCAATGGAACCGCAGAGAAGGGCGAGGCGAGGGTGGTCAATATCGCCTCGATCGCCAGCCACACCGTGCTGCCGGGCCTGTCGGCCTACAACGCCTCGAAGGCCGGGGTGGCCATGCTGACCAAGAGCCTCGCGCGGGAATGGTCGCGGCGCGGGATCGCGGTGAACGCCCTGGCGCCCGGCTATATCCTGACCGACATCAACGCCGGCTGGTGGGAGACCGAGGGCGGGCAGAAACAGCTGAAGGGCTTCCCGCGGCGCAGGCTGATGGACGCCGAGGACCTGGACGCCGCCTTCACGATGCTGTGCGGGCCGGCGGCCAAGGCGATCGCCGGAACCCTGATCACCATCGACGACGGCCAGTCCCTGCCGGGCGGCGGCTAGCTCGAGAGGCTGACCACGGCGCCGTCGCAGTCCCGCATTGTCGCCAGCTTGACCCCATGCTCGTCGCGGGGCGGCCGCGGAAATTCGACGCCGGTCGCCGCCTTCTCGCGGTGGAAAGCCTCGACGTCGGGCACGCCGAAGCCGAGCTCGCAGGTCCCGGCCGGGCTGCCCGAGGTGGCCTCGTGCAGGGCCAGCGTCGTCTCGCCGGTGATGAACTCGCTCCAGCCTGGTGAGGCGAACTTCAGCGGCAGACCGAGCGTGTCGCGATAGAAGGCGACCGCCCGGTCCATGTCGGCGACATACTTGATCACATAGGTCAGGCGCGCGCTCATCGGAGCCTCCCATCGCGGTCCCAGGCGGGAGCCTATCCCTTGGCTGCCCCGGCGTCATCGGCTCTAGATTGGCCGCAAATCAAGGGAGTTACGCCATGCGCCAGGGTCCGCTGACGGGATTGAAGGTCATCGAGTTCGCCGGGATCGGGCCCGGCCCGTTCTGCGGCATGCTGCTGTCCGACCTGGGCGCCGACGTGGTGCGGATCGACCGCAAGGGCGCGGGCGGCGGGCGGCCCTCCGACATCACGGCGCGCGGTCGTCGATCGGTGGCGCTGGACCTGAAAAACCCGGCGGCGATCGAGACCTGCCTGAAGCTGATGGAGAGCGCCGACGTCGTGTTCGAAGGCTTCCGCCCGGGCGTGATGGAGCGCCTGGGCCTCGGCCCGGACGTGGCGCTGAAGCGCAATCCGAAGCTGGTCTATGGCCGCATGACCGGCTGGGGCCAGACGGGGCCCTACGCCAACGCCGCCGGCCACGACATGAACTACATCGCCATCACCGGCGCGCTGCATGCCGTCGGGACCAAGGACAAGCCGATCCCGCCGCTGAACCTGGTCGGCGATTTCGGCGGCGGCGCGCTCTACCTGGCCTTCGGCATCCTGGCGGGCGTGGTCCAGGCGCGCGAGACCGGCAAGGGCCAGGTGATCGACTGCGCCATGAGCGACGGCGCGGCCTCGCTGATGTCGATGTTCTACGGCTTCAAGGCCAGCGGCATCTGGAAGGAGGAGCGGCGCTCGAACCTGCTGGATGGCGGCGCGCACTTCTACGACACCTACCAGTGCTCGGACGGCAAGTGGATTTCGATCGGCTCGATCGAACCGCAGTTCTACGCCCTGCTGCTGGAGAAGACCGGAATCAACGATCCGGCGTTCCAGGCCCAGCATGACCGGGACGGCTGGGACGGCCTGCGCGAGAAGCTGGGTCACGTGATCGCGCAGAAGACCCGCGACGAGTGGTGCGAGATCATGGACGCCACCGACGTCTGCTTCGCCCCGGTGCTCGATCTCGACGAGGCGCCCAAGCACAAGCACAACGTCGCCCGCGAGACCTTCGTGAACCTGGAGGGCGTGATCCAGCCGGCGCCGGCGCCGCGCTTCTCGGCCACGCCGGGCAAGATCCAGGGCCCGCCGCCGGCCATCGGCGCCCACGACCGCGAGGCGCTGGGCGACTGGGGCTTCAGCGCTTCCGACATCGACGCGCTGCGCAATTCGGGCGCCCTGGCGGGCTGATCACGATGATCACAAGGCCGTCATGAGCGGGGGCCGGCGCGCACCTGGGTGAACGGCGGTTCAGGTGGGTGTTCAGCCTGGGTTCAGCCGCGCGATTCGATAGTCGCACACGGTCGGTCGTCGCAATCTCCCGTCCCTCGAGCGGCGGCCGGCCCGATGGAACGACACGCCCATCGACGGCGCGTCGCCCCGCAAGGCGGCGCGCCGTTTCGACTTTGTCCCACTTGCCTTCCTGGCTCGGCTTCACCAGGGTCCGCCCCATGTCATTCCGCACGCGCCTGATCCGGCGCCTCAGCGAGGTCGACTGGGACCCTATTCACTGGGTGCGCCGCATCCTGGCGACCCTCGGCAAGGCGCTCGCGCGCCTCTGGGGGCGCGACGTCATGCTCTATGTGGGCGGCGTGTCGTTCTTCAGCATGCTGGCGGTGTTCCCAGGCCTGGCGATCATGGTCGGGCTCTACAGCCTGCTGTCCGACCCCGCCGCCGCGGCCCACCAGGCCGAGATGATGTCGCAGCTCATGCCAGCCGGCGCGCGGGGCCTGTTCGCTGAGGAGCTGACGCGACTCAGCCACACGCCCCTGCAGGCGATCTCCACCCAGAGCGGCCTGGCGGTGATCATCGGCGGCTATGCGGCGCACCGCGGGTTCAAGGCGATGCTGGCCGGGCTGTCCTTCATCCATGACGAGGACGCCCCGCGCGGTTTCCTGGGCTTCAACGTGATGGCGCTGCTGGTGCTGCTGGCGGCCTTCGTACTGCTCGCGGTGCTGTCGGGCGTCTTCCTCTATCTGCGCTTCCTGGCCATCGCCTTCGACATCAAGCCGCTGAAGGGCGCGCCCTGGCTCTACAGCGAATGGACCTGGGCGAGCTTCGGCATCACGCTGGCCATGAGCCTGATCTATCGTTTCGCCATGTCGTCCAAGCCGGTGGCCTGGGTGGCCTCGATCACCGGCGGGGCGGCGGCGGCGCTGCTCTGCATGTTCATGTCCTGGGCCAGCGCCTTCTATGTGGAGCAGATCGCCCATCTGGGCGCGACCTATGGCTCGGTGGCGGCCGTGGTGGTGTTCCTGATCTGGCTGTCCTGGAACGTGAACGCGATCTTCTTCGGCGGCGCGCTCGCCACCGAGATGGAAATCGCGATGGAGAGCACGGAGAAGCCGCTGCTCGCCGACCTTCGCGGTGAGGCGCCTAAGCTGGTTTCCGGATCAAAAAGCTGAGCACGCCGGCCTCGTCGCCGCGTTCCAGGATCTCCAGCCTGAGCTGGCCGGCGAAATGCGGGACATCGATGCGCGCCATGGGATCGTCGGCGAGCAGCCGGACGGTCGCGCCCGGCGCGGCGTCTTCAAGCGCCCGGCGCAGGCGAAGCGTCGGCACCGGACAATGATGGCCCCGCGCGTCGACGAGGATCTCGGCGGAGGGCTTGGGCTCGCTCATGACGCGCGAATAGCACAGGGCGGAGCGAACTGAAGCTGCGCCTTCGCGTTCCGTTGCGACCAGGGAAGGGAGGTCGCCCGTGACGCAGGTCTTCGCCACCGCCATCCCGGCGCGCCTCGACCGCCTGCCCTGGAGCCGGTTCCACACCCTGGTGGTGGCCGCGCTGGGGATCACCTGGATCCTCGACGGGCTGGAGGTGACCCTGGTCGGGTCGCTGTCGCCGGCGATCAAGGGCGGGCTGGCGCTCAGCGACACCCAGATCGGCCTGGCGGGCAGCGCCTACATCCTCGGCGCGGTGCTGGGC
>CAMFHW010000408.1 GCA_945952175.1 uncultured Phenylobacterium sp.
CATATGGGCCGCGACGACGCCCATGCGGTCATGCACCTGCACACCCCACATGGCCAGGCGGTCTCGGCCATGGACGAAGGGCTCCTGCCCCACACCCAGACGGCGATGATCGCCCGCCACGACGTCGCCTATCACGACTTTGAGGGGATCGCGACGGACCTCGGCGAACGCGAGCGCCTGGTCGCCGACCTGGGGACCAAGAACGCCATGATCCTGCGCAACCACGGCACCCTGACCGTGGGCGAGAGCGTCCCCCAGGCCTTCCTGCGCATGTACTATCTGGAGCGCGCCTGCGAGGCCCAGGTCATGATGCTGACCGCCGGCCGCGACCGTCTCTACAACCCGCCCCAGGGCGTCGAGGAAAAAGTCGAGCACCAGACCGCCGCCCCCGGCATGAAGCGCCTCGCCGAGGAACTCGCCTGGCCGGCCCTGCTCCGAAAGCTCGACCGCATCGATCCCAGCTTCCGGAACTAGCCCCTGCCGCCGCCCGGTGGCGACGACCTCCTCCATTCGGATGACGACCGCATGGCGGGCGCCCCCTACCACCAGGACGTGTCTGGTGATGGGAGGATCGCAATGTCGAGAGCGTTTATGAGGGGGGCGGTGCGGAACCTGGCGATGGCCGCGACGGGGGCGCTGGTCTCGGCGGCGTTGGCGGGGCCGGCGGCGGCGGACAACGAGCGCTTCCAGGCTGCGGCGGGAGCAAGGTTGTCGGATGGAACGGCGCTGCGCCAGGAGGTCCCGACCCAGGCCGCCCCGGCCACCGCCGGCGTGCATGGCGAGTTCTTCGAAGCTGGTGGACTGGCCTCGGTCCCGGTCTCGGGCGGCGAAGCCTCGGCCAGCGCCCTTGTGCCCGCGATGCGGACCGACGGCCTGGTCTATGCGACCGACGCCGCGGCCAGCAGCGGCATGACCTATAGCTTCCACCTCGAGGGCGTGAACACGGGCGAGCGCATTCCGGTCAGCATCCTCGGCGGCGCCTCGGTCAACTGGGTCGCCAATGCCGGCGGCGAGGCCGACATCTATCTAGCCGGCGGGTCCGGCGACACGAGCTTCTTCCACAGTTGGAGCGCCATCTCGACGGGCGAGATGTCCGGAGCCGTGATCCACAAGGTGAGCGAGATCCTCTACCTCGTTCCGGGCGTCTCCTACGATGTGCAGCTCTACGCCAAGGCCTTCGCCAGCACCTATTATGCGGGCGTCGGCGAGCTGTCGTCCTACGCCCTTGCGGGGGCCGATCCCGTGTTCACCGTGGTGGGCGGCTATGCCGACCGGTACGCGATCGTCGGCGTTCCCCAACCGGAAGGATCGCCAGGCGGTGTGCCCGAGCCAGAGGTTTGGGCGCTGATGGTTCTGGGGTTCGGTGGGATCGGCGCGATGCTGCGCGCGCGTCACCATCGCCTCATCCAAATGGATGACGACGATCGCATGGCCTGCGTTTAGCGGTCCGGAGTCCTGCAACGCCAAGACGAACTGGAGACGCTCGTGGCGACGATCGATGCAGCCCTCCGCCGCGACGAGGTGGGCCATGGCTTCTACTTGGCCTGGTCCCTGCTGATGGCCGGCGTTTTCGTCGCCGGCTTCTCACAGACCGTGCCCGACGATCTCGCGACGGCGCACTTCCCGGTCCTGCTCTACGTCCACGGCCTGGTCTTCACCGGCTGGGTCGTGCTCACGGTGGCCCAGCCGGTCCTGGTCTCGGTGGGCGATGTGCGACGCCATCGCCAGCTTGGGCTCGCCGGCGCGGGCCTGGCCGCCGCCATGGTAGCGATGGGCGTCGCCGCGACCGTCTTCACCGTCGCCAAGCACAACGTCCCGTCCTTCTTCCCGAAGGGGGTCTTCCTGGTGATGAACCTGCTGCTGATCGCCGTGTTCGGCGCCCTGGTCGCGGCGGCGGTGCGTTTGCGCCGCCAGGCGGACTGGCACAAGCGCCTGATGCTCTGCGCCACAGCCGCCATCCTTGGCCCCGGCCTCGGCCGGTTCCTGCCTATGTCCGCCTTCGGCGCCTTCGCCCCGCTCGTGATGTTCGCGGTCAACGACGCGATCCTGCTCGCCGGGCCCGTGGCCGATCTGGCCGTGCGCCGGAAGGTGCATCCGGCCTATCTGTGGGGCGTCGCCGCGGTGGTGGCCTCTCAGGTCCTGATCGGGCCCCTCGCCTTCTCGCCGCTCGCCGACGCCACGGTCCGCGCGCTCGAAGGCTGAGCCTGGCTGATCGGCGGCGCCAGCGAGGCGGCGACCTGGACCAGCTCGCTCTGCCGCCGCACGCCGATCTTGTCGTACAGCCGCATCAGATGGGTCTTGGCGGTGGTGCGCTCGACGCCCAGGGCCGCGGCGGTCTCGGCGACCGTGTGGCGCGTCACCATCAGGCCGAACACCCGCGCCTCGGCCGGCGTCAGGTCGAACAGGGCCGCCACCAGCTCGGTGGGCGCCACGAAGGGCGTCGAGACGTCGGTCACGAACACCGCCGCCACGGCGTCCGCCCGAACGCCTGCCCGCCCAGCGCCCACCGGCAGCACATGCAGCACGCTCGACGCGCCGTCCGGCTGACGCAGCGGGATCCCCAGGCCACGCCGCCCGATCTCACCTTGATCGCCGGTCGCATGACGGATCGCCACCGCCAGGGCGCGCGTGGCGCCGCTCGTCGCGCTCACCAGCAGACCGTTGGAGGACGCGATCGGGTCTCCGGCCTCCAACAGGCGCTGGGCGGCGGAATTGGCGTAGAGGATCTCCTGGCCGGCGCCCACCAGCACCACCGGTGCGACGAGGGCGTCCAGCGTCCCCGCGAACGAGGCCTGCTCCAGCGCCGCCGCGTCCAGCATCCGGTTGATCGTCGCCGCGCGCTGCAGATGCGGGATCAGCAGGGTCATCACCGCCAGCTCGCGCTCGCCGATGGGGCCCGCGCTGCGGTGACGCCCAAAGGCGATGGTCCCCAGCGCCCCCTCGTCGCGCGCCAGCCCGATCGACAGGACGTCGATGATCTGCTGCGGCCGGGCGAAGTCCCGGAAATAGCGGTTGGGCGTGGTTTCGGGATCGAAGTCCGGATTCACCGCGGTCAGCACGGCGGGCCGGTCCATCGCCAGGCCGAGGAGACGCCCCACCCCACCCCAGATCTCGATGACGTCGGCGCCGGCTTCGGGCCGCTCCATCACCCGCAGATAGTCCGCCGGCACGTTGCTGGTCACATTGGTCACCCTGGCTATCGACGGCAGCGACTGGAGGTTCGTGGTCGAGTTGTGGAAGTTCAGTTCGGCCCGGATCGCCTCCATGGCGTCGAGCCAGCGGGTCGGATCGACCGCGGCGTCGTAGATCATCCCGACCAGGGCCGAAAAACGCTCGGCGGAGATGAACTCGCTCAAATCCGGACTCCGGTCGCGACCCAACCTTCCGCGCAGCGCGACCGAGTATCGCAGATTGAGCGGGGCCCACAATCGGAGCCTCAAATCGGCCGACCTGCCCCTGGCCTTCTCCGGCCGCCCGCGCTAGCAGGCCGCCCCATGATCCGCCTCGAAAACATCTCCAAGCAGAACGGCCACCAGATCCTGTTCATCGAAGCCTCGATGGGCGTCCAGAAGGGCGAGAAGGTCGGGCTCGTCGGCCCGAACGGCGCCGGCAAGACCACCCTCTTCCGCATGATCACCGGCCAGGAGCAGCCCGACGACGGGGTCGTCGCGGTCGAGGGCGGCATGACCATCGGCTATTTCAGCCAGGAGGTCGGCGAGATGGCGGGCCAGAGCGCGGTCGCCGCGGTGATGGACGGCGTCGGTCCCGTCAGCGCGCTCGCCGCCGAAATGACCCACCTCGAAGCGGCCATGGTCGATCCGGACCGGGCCGATGAGCTCGAGGCCCTCATCGAACGCTACGGCGAGGTGCAGGAGCGCTTCGAGGAGCTGGACGGCTATGCGCTCGACGCGCGGGCCCGCGAGGTGCTGGCCGGCCTCAGCTTCAGCCAGGAGCGCATGGAGGGCGATGTCGGCCTGTTGTCCGGCGGCTGGAAGATGCGCGTGGCGCTGGCCCGCATCCTGCTCCAGCGGCCCGACGGGATGCTGCTGGACGAGCCCAGCAACCACCTGGACCTGGAAAGCCTGATCTGGCTCGAGGCCTTCCTCAAGGCCTATGACGGCGCCCTCTTGATGACCTCGCACGACCGCGCCTTCATGAACCGCATCATCGGCAAGGTGGTGGAGATCGACGCCGGCTCGCTGGTCACATATTCCGGCGATCTCGACTTCTACGAACAGCAGCGCGCCCTCGGCGAGCAGCAACGCCAGGCGCAGTACGAGCGCCAGC
>CAMFHW010000409.1 GCA_945952175.1 uncultured Phenylobacterium sp.
CCGTGCGCGGCGTGTCGATGGCGGGCCGGCTGACCCTCTGCAACACGACCACCGAGGCCGGCGCCCGCGCGGGCCTGATCGCGCCGGACGAGACCACTTTCGCCTATCTCTCGGGTCGCCCGGGCGCGCCGAAGGGTGCGGACTGGGACGCCGCGCTGCGGAATTGGCGTGAGCTGCGGAGCGACCCCGGCGCGCGGTTCGAACGATCGATCGCGATCGATGCGGCGACCGTCGCCCCCACGGTCACATGGGGCACCCGGCCGGACCAGTCCGCGCCGGTCGACGGCGTCGTACCCGATCCGGGCGCCCTGGCCGACGCCGACGCCCGCGCCGCCGCCCGCCGCGCCCTCGCCTATATGGACCTGGCGCCTGGGCGGCCGCTGCAGGGCCTGGCGATCGACCGGGTGTTCCTGGGGTCTTGCACCAACAGCCGCATCGAGGACCTGCGCGCCGCGGCGGCCGTTGTCCGCCAGGACGGGCGGCGGGTGGCGCCGGGCGTCCGCGCCCTGGTCGTGCCGGGCTCGGGCCTGGTGATGCGCCAGGCCGAGGCCGAAGGACTCGACCAGGTCTTCCATGCCGCCGGGTTCGAATGGCGCGAGCCGGGATGCTCCATGTGCGTCGGCATGAACCCGGACCGGCTGGAGCCCGGCGAGCGCTGCGCCTCGACCTCGAACCGCAACTTCGAAGGGCGGCAGGGCCCGGGTGGGCGGACGCACCTGATGAGCCCCGCCATGGCCGCGGCGGCCGCGCTAAACGGCGCGATCACCGACGTGCGGCGCTATGCCGACGCCAGCTGCGCCTCGTAGCGATCAAGCTCGGCCGCGCGGCGCAGGGTGCGGTCGACATCGTCGAGGCCCGCCAGCAACGCGTCGCGCTCCCGCGCGGGAACCTGGAACGCCACCTCGCGACCGCCGGGCAGGCCCAGGGCGACACGCTCCAGGTCGACGGAGAACGGCGCGCCTGGCGAGGCCTCCGCGAGCGCGATGAGCTCATCGCACAGGCCGCGGGGGGCGGTGATCGGCAGCAGGCCGTTCTTGAGGCAATTGGCCCGGAAGATGTCCCCGAAGCTGGGCGCGATGACGCAGCGGATGCCGAAGTCCGTAAGCGCCCAGGGGGCATGCTCGCGCGACGAGCCGCAACCGAAGTTCTCGTGGGCGATCATGATCTTCGCCTCCCGCCACTCAGCACGGTTCAGCACGAAATCGGCGACCTCCGCGCCCGTCGCGTCATAGCGCGCCGGGGCGAACAGGTGGCGCCCCAGCCCGCGCCGCGAAGTGGTCGTCATGTAGCGTGCCGGAATGATCTGGTCGGTGTCGACATGCGCCACCGGATAGGGGGCGGCCGCGCCGACCAGGCGGGTGAATTTCTGCATCTAAGCAACACTCCGGGCTTGGCGCGACGCCCCGCGCCATATTAGTTAGAATACTAAGATATTGGTCGGCGTGAAAGCGACCAGCCGCGCAATTGGAGGAGACCCGCCCGATGACCGAGGAACAGCTGCTGGCCGCGGTGGACGCCCAGTTCATCGGGCGCGCCTCGCCCACCGCGCCGCGGATCCAGGCCGGCGGCCACCCCTGCCAAGGTCTCTACTGGACACCCAAGGGGCGGCGCCCCAAGACCGCGCTGATCGCGACGCACTACAATGTCGACTTCTCCGAACACTATATCGCGCCGCATTTCGCCGCCCGCGGCTACGGCTTCCTGGGATGGAACACGCGATATCGCGGCGCCGAGGATCAATTCCTGCTGGAGCACGCGCTGATCGACATCAGCGTCGGCATGAAATGGCTGCGCGAAGAAGCCGGCGTCGAGCGCGTCGTCATCCTGGGCAACTCCGGCGGCGGCTCCCTGATGGGCGCTTACCAGGCCGAAGCGACGAAGGCGACCCTGCAGGACCTGGTCGGCGGGGTTGGCCGCGACATCCTGCAGAACCTGCCTGCGGCCGACCTCTATATCTCGCTGAACGCCCACCAAGGCCGCCCCGAGGTGCTGACCGACTGGATGGACGCCTCGGTGGTCGACGAAACCGATCCCGTCGCGACCGATCCGGGCCTGGACCCGTTCAACCCGGACAATGGGCCGCCCTATTCGCCGGCGTTCATCGAGCGCTATCGGGCCGCCCAGCGCGCCCGCAACCAGCGGATCACCGATTGGGCCAAGGCCGAGCTCGCCCGGCTCAACGCCGCCGGCGTGCCGGACCGCATCTTTCCGCTGTTCCGTGTCTGGGGCGACTTGCGCTGCATGGACCCGGCGATCGATCCGTCGGATCGCCAGACGCCGCTCTGCTATCGCGGCCATCCGGCGGTCGCCAATCGGACGCCGAGCATCGGGCGGGCCAACACCCTGAAAACCTGGCTGTCCATGTGGAGCCTGGAGACGTCGAACTGCCAGGGCAAGCCGCACCTCAGCAAGCTGGCGGTTCCGGCCCTGGTCCTCCAGGGAACGGCCGACACCGGCGTCTTCCCGAGCGACGCGCGCAAGATCTTCGACTTCATCGGCGCCGGCGACAAGACGCTCGAGCTCGTTCCGGGCGCCCACTACTTCGAGGACTCGCACGCCAATCGCGCCGCGGCCGTCGAGCGGATGTGCGCCTGGATCGAGGCGCGGACCTGACCGGTCCGCGCCGCCCGCCCAACCTTCAGCTGATTTCGGCGCGGACGAGGGCCGCGCCGTCGGCCATCGCCTTCAGCTTGGCGAAGGCGATCTCGCGCGTGTGATATTTCATGCCGCAGTCCGGCGCGACCCACAGGCGCTCGGGCGCGACGTGACGCAGGGCTTCGCGGATCCGCGAGGCCACGACCTCGGGGGTCTCGACCACCGGGTCGGACAGGTCGAGGACGCCATACATGATCGTCTTGTCCGGCAGCTCCGCGAGGATCGCGGGGTCGAGCCGCGGCTGCGCCGCCTCGAGGGAGATGATGTCCACCCGCGAGCGGTTCAACTCGGCCAGGAAGTCGTAGGCCTTGGGCTTGACGGTATTGCCGTGCACCAGGGCGTAACCGAAGCAGATGTGGAGCGCCGTCAGCCCCCCGACCCCGTCGAGCGCCCGGTCGATGGCCTCCAGGGAATAGTCCCTGGCGGCGTCGGCGCGGGCCTGCAGATAGGGCTCGTCGAGCTGCACCACATCGACGCCGGCGGCGAACAGGTCCTTGATCTCGGCGTTGACCGCGTCGGCATAGTCCAGCGCCAGGGCGCGATCCGACGGATAGTGATCGTTCTGCGCCTGTTGGGTCATGGTGAACGGCCCGGGCAAGGTGAGCTTCACGGGCCTGCGCGCGTGCCGCTTCAGGAAGGCCGCATCCTGCGCCTCGATCGGCGCCACCCGACGGATCGGGCCCGCCACCCGGGGCACGGGGTTCAGCTTGCCCGTGCGATCCATGGCCTGGCCGTGACGATCGGTGTCGATGCCGCTCAGCGCCGTCGCCAGCCGGTTGGAATAGCTCTCGCGCCGCATCTCGCCGTCGCCGACGATATCGATGCCCGCCTCCTCCTGGTCGCGGATCGCCATCAGGGTCGCGGCTTCCTGGGCGTCGGCCAGCCAGGGCTCGGGGACCCGCCAAAGCGATTGCGCGCGCACCCTCGGCGGCAGGCTCGCCTTGAGCCTTTCCCGATCTATAAGCCAATCGGGCTGCGGATAGCTGCCAACGATCGTGGTGGGTAGGATCGGAAGCTCGAACAAGGCGACATCTCCGTCGATCTGGTGTCGCGGACATGTTACTTAGTAATCTAACCTAATCATAGAGCGAGACGCGTCCATGCCCACGGCCTGCCCGAAGATCGACGCCGATCGGAGCACCCCGATTGCCTAGGCGCAACAACACCGAGACGGACCCCGGGCCGGCCTTGGCGGGCCTGGCGCCGGAGGCCGCCGCCTATGCCGACCCGGCCCACAGCATCGGCTACCTGCTGCGGATCGCGTTCCGCGGCTTCTCGCGGGCCCTGGAGAACCGCACCAGCGGCCATGGTGTTTCCAGCGGCCAATGGCGCTTCCTTCGGCAGCTGTGGCGCGAGGACGGCCTCACCCAGCGCGAGCTCAGCCGTCGCGTCGGCATGCGCGAACCCACCACCGTCGTGGCGGTGAACAGTCTCGTGAAGGCCGGCTTCGTCCAACGCACGCCCGGCGCCGAAGACCGGCGCAAGATGCACATTCAGCTGACCCGCAAGGCCAAGGACCTCGAACCGCTGCTGCTGCCCTTCGTGGCCGAGGTCAACGCCCTGGCCACCCGAGGCCTGACAGCCGAGGAGGTCGCCATCCTGCGCAAGGCCCTGCACGTGATC
>CAMFHW010000410.1 GCA_945952175.1 uncultured Phenylobacterium sp.
ATCCACGGCCGCCCCGCCAGCCAACATTGCCTGGTCCCGATCGTCCGAGGCAGGCGAGCCTGATCTGCGCCCCTATTCGTCCTTGGCCCCGCGCCCTGACTGCGGCGTCCTGCTGCTTCACGGATTGCACGGTGGGCCGGAGGAGATGGGTCAGCTGGCCGACGCCTTGAACCGACAGGGCTTTGTCACCCGATCTCCGCAGCTCGCAGGCTCCGCCTCGACGGCCGCGCATTGGCGCCGCCGCCTTGACTTGGCCCAGGCCGCCCTCATGGAGCTCTGCGCCGCGACCGATCTCGTCTTCGTCGCCGGCTTTGGCGCAGGGGCCGGCCTGGCCGTCGCGCTGGCCGAGGCTTCCAGGCAGGTCCACGGCCTCGCGCTACACTCGATGACCTATCAGCTCGATGGCTGGAACATGCCGCCCTGGCAGGCTCGGCCGGGTCTTGTCCGGGTCCTGGGAGGCCTGCCGATCCTGCGCGACCTCGCTGTGGGGCCTGCCTATCCCTATGGGCTCAAAGACCTGCGCCCCCGAGCGGGGGCGAGCGCGGCCGGTGACGCCTCGGGCCGGCTACGACTCAGCGCCATCGACGATCTCAGACGCCTTGGCCGCCATGTCGATCGTTGCGCGCCTTCGGTCACCGTCCCCGCCCTGATCCTCCATGCCCTCGAGGACGATGTGAGCGCTCCCCGAAATGCGACCCGCATCGGGGCGTCCTTGGCCGGGCCGGTCGAATTCGCCTGGCTTGAGGACTGCTATCACCGGATTCTCCTGGACCGGCAGCATGCCGAGGTCGCGCAACGGACGGGATCCTTCTTCGACGCCATCGCCCGGGCGTCGACGCGCCCGGCGCGGCAGGGCTAGTCCATGGGCAAGTCCTTCGGAGCGCGCGCGCGCTGGGGCGAGGCTACGTGACGCGCATCGCCCTCAAGTCCTTGGTGTACGAGTGGCGCCGCTTTGCGCCGGCGATCGTCGCAGTAGCGTTCTGCGGCTTGCTGGTCTTGCTGCAGGCCGGCCTGATCCTCGGCATATTTTCGCTCTCGAGCCTCTATGTGACCCGCTCCGACGCCGATCTCTGGATCGGTGATCCCGGAGTCCAGAGCCTCGACCTGGGGCGCCCTGTCGGCAGTTCCGCCGAGCTCTTCACGTGGATGAACCCTCACGTGCGAAGGCTCGAACCCTTCCTCTGGGGCGGCGGCGAATGGCGGACACGCAGTCGGGGGCGGGTAAACGTCTACCTTGTGGGGATAGACACGCGCGCTGACGGACTGGCGCTCGCTCAGGCGCTCACCCCGTCCCAGCGAGCGGCGATATCGGAGCCCGATGCGGTCCTTATCGACGCCGCCGATCAGGACAAGCTGCAGACCTCGCCGGGGGCGACCGGCGAGGTGAACGGTCGGTTCGTGCGGGTCGTCGGCGTGACCCACGGCCTTCGTGCTCTCGGCGGGGTCAATGTCATCTGCTCCCTGGCGACCACGCGTCGCCTCGATCCGGCCGCCGGCCCCGAAGGACGGGTCGCCTATCTGCTCGCCCGCCTCGATAGGGCCGAGGCGGCGCCTGACGTGGCTGCGGACCTCAACCGCACCGGCCGAGTCCGAGCCTTCGAGGCCATGACCTGGTCAGACTTCGCCGCCCGGACCACGCGCTACTGGCTGGCCGAGTCCGGCGCGGGCGTGGCGTTCCTGTTCGGATCGGTGGTCGCGATTCTGGTTTCCGCCGTCATCACCAGCCAAACCCTGTCGGCCGCGGTGGCCAGCTCGATCCGGGAATATGCCGCCCTGCGCGCCCTGGGGTTCTCCATGGGCGCCCTGAACCGCATCGTGGTCGTGCAGAGCGCGTGGGTCGGGCTGGCGGGCCTCCTGCTCGCCGCCGCCCTGACGGCCGTCCTCGCCCTGGCCGCCCGGGCTTGGGCCGTGCCGATCGTCCTGACGCCGCCTTTGGTCGCCGCGTGCGCCGCCCTGGTCTTGCTGACCGCACTCGGCTCCGGCGCGCTCGCCTTGCGCCGTGTCGCCCAGGCCGACCCAGCGACCCTGCTGCTATGAAGATGCCCCCTCCCAGTCGCCTGACGCAAACGCTCACCCTATCGCTCATCTTGGCTTTCGGCCTGGCCGGCTGCGACCGATCCGGTCGTCCACGCCCCGCCGACCCGCCTTCGGCGCCGCAGGCGGTGGCCCGAGGCGTCGTCGAGCCACACGGCGGAGTGGCGCGGCTCGCCGCCGGGCAGGACGCGCGTGTCGAGGCGATTCTCGCCGAGGAGGGGGATCAGGTCGCGGCGGGCCAGGTGCTCGCGCGGCTCGACGCCCGCCAGGCGCGCCTCGCCCTGAGCGGCGCCGAGGCCGAACTTGGCCAGCGGCGCGCGGAGCTCGCGGTGGCGGCGGCGCGCGCAGATGGAGCCGCTCGTGAAGCGCGGCGCCTGGGTGATCTGGCCCGACAAGACGCCGCCACCCGACAGGACGCCGATCAGGCGGCCACGGCTGCTGTCGTGGCGCTGGGCGAGCAGCGCCAGTCGGAGGCCACGCTCAAGGCCGCGCAGGCGCGTCGCGATCTGGCCGCCTTCGACGTCACCACGCGCGAGGTGAGGGCTTCGACGAGCGGGCGCATCGTCCGCCGCCTCGTGGCTCCGGGCGCCTTCGTCACCGCCGCCCAGACCCTGTTCTTGCTGGCTCCGGATGGGCCGCGGCAAGTCCGCGCCGAACTCGACGAGGCGTTCGCCGATCGCGTCGGACTACATTCGACCGCGATGATCGCGCGGGAGTTCCAGCCAGGCCCGGAGGTGCCGGCGCGGGTCGCTCGGATCTCCGACCTCCTCGGAACCCCCACCCTTGCCGAGGATGAAACGCCGCGCCCGGACAGCCGAGCGATCAGCGTCGTGCTCGATCTGCCGCCGGGGACTGACCTGCGGCTCGGTCAAAGGGTCCTCGTGCGGTTCAGGCCATGACCCGTGCGCCTCGAAGCCTCATCCCCCTTGCGCTGCTCGCCCTGGCCGGGTGCGGTCATCTGGGGCCGCGGTCCTCGCCCGCGCAGGATGTCGCCATCCGGCTGACCCCGGCAGGGCCTAGCCCCTGGACCGAGGACTTCAGCGACCCGGTGTTGGGAGAGCTGCTTCGTCGGGGCGATCGGGCGGGCTTGACCCCCAAGCTCGCCCTGGCCCGGCTGGAGAAGGCCGACGCCGAGGTGCGAGCGTCAGGCGTGGGTCGTGCGCCCAACCTGGTCGCCGGGCTGAGCAGCGCCGTCGGCGGCCAGTCCTTCGACGACGTGCGCGTCGCGGGAGCGCCGATGCTCGAGCTGCGTCAGGAGATCGATGTCTGGGGGCGGCTCGCTCGGACGCGCGACGCCGCGCGCGCCGAACGACGGGGGGCCGCCGAAGATGTGGTCACGGCGCGGCTTCAGTTGGCCGCCGAGATCGCACGCAGCTATGCCGCCCTCGTCGTCGCGCGGCGATCCATCGACCTCGCCGACCAACGCGTCGACCTGGCGCGGTCCGGCCTGGAGATCGAGGAAGCGCGCCGCCGCGCCGGAACCGTAGGCCCGCAGGTCGTGGCGGCGCGTCAGCTGAACCTCGCCCGAGCCACGGACCTCGCCGACCTGGCCCGGCGCCAAGCCGCGATTGAGATGGCTCGGCTGACCGACCTGACGGACGGACCGGTCCGTCTTCCAGCCGGCGAGCCCTCGGTCGCGGGCTGGCGGGACGGTCGGCCGGTCGAGGCGGCGCCATCGAGCCAGGTGGACGGTCGGCCGGACGTGAAGGCTGCGTTCGCGCGGTTCCAGGCCGCCGACGCCGCGCGGGCCGCCGCCGTCGCGGCGGCTCGCCCACAGTTCCGGATCGCGGCGGCTGTCGGAGCACCGGACGCTTCGATCGCGACCCTGCTGGACCTCCGCGCCCTCACCTGGGCGGCGGCTCTGACTCTTTCGCAAGACCTGCTTGATGGCGGCGCGCGCAAGGCAAGGATCCAGGCGGCGGGCGCGGACGCCGACGAGGCGGAGATCGCCTATCGACAGACGGTGCTCGCCGCCTGGCAGGAGATGCGCGAGGCCGCGGCGAAAGCGGAGGCGGCCCGACGGGACGCCGCGTCGGCGGAGGTGGCGGCCGAGCACGCCCACGCCGCTGTCGCCCTCGGCGAGGCGCGACACGCCGCGGGCGTCCTCGACGGCCAGGGGCTCACCGAGCTGCGCTCGGCCGCGCTCGACGCCGAACAGGCCCTGGCCGAAGCCCGTCTGCAGTCGAGGCTCTGTCTCTTATACACATCTGACGCTGCCGACGACTCCTTACGTG
>CAMFHW010000411.1 GCA_945952175.1 uncultured Phenylobacterium sp.
CTACACGTAAGGAGTCGTCGGCAGCGTCAGATGTGTATAAGAGACAGGCGATATTCGGTGTGCATCCGCCCGGTCCAGGCGTTGCGCCGCTTGGGCCGCGACAGGGTCACGACCGCCACCCCTTCGTCGATCTCGTAGCGGGTGGCCTTCAGCTCCATGGCGTCCTCCCTTGGCGCGGCCGCCATCATGGGCGAGGCTCGGGTCATGATCGAGTTTTTCTTCGACTGCTCGAGCCCCTGGACCTATCTGGGCTTCCACAACATCCAGCCCCTCGCCGCCGAGCTGGGCGAGGAGATCCGCTGGCGGCCCTTCATGGTCGGCGGCGTGTTCAACACGGTCAATCCGAGCGTCTACGAGAGCCGCGCCACGCCGGTCCCGGCCAAGGCCCGATACATGCTCAAGGACCTCGGTGACTGGGCGCGCCTGGCGGGCCTGAAGATCAAGATGCCGCCCTCGGTCTTCCCGGTGAACAGCGTCAAGGTCATGCGCGGCTGCCTGGCGCTCGAACCCCAGGGCAAGCTGGTCGCCTTCGCGAGCGCCGCCTTCGAGGCCTATTGGAGCCGCGACCTCGACATCTCCCAGGACGCCGTGGTCGCCGGGCTCTGCGAGCAGGTCGGGGTCGATCCGGCGGCGCTCTTGGTCGCCATCGCCGAGCCGGCCATCAAGGACGCCCTGCGCGCCAACACCGACGAGCTGATCGCTCGCGGCGGCTTCGGTTCGCCGACGATCTTCGTGGACGGCGACGACATGTTCTTCGGCAACGACCGCCTGGAGCTGGTCCGGGCGGCCGTCCTGCGCCGGCGGACCTAGGCCTTCTCGAAGATCGCCGCGATGCCCTGGCCGCCGCCGATGCACATGGTCTCCAGGCCGTAGCGGCCGTCGCGCCGGTGCAGCTCGCGCAGCAGGTTGGCCAGGATCCGGCCGCCGGTCGCCCCGATCGGGTGACCCAACGAAATGCCCGAGCCGTTGACGTTCAGCCGATCGCGCTCGTCCCAGCCCCAGCCGCGCAGCACGGCCAGCACCTGAGGCGCGAACGCCTCGTTCAGCTCGACCAGGTCGATGTCGTCCCAGCCCATGCCGGTGCGGGCGAACAGCCGCTCCACCGCCGGCACCGGGCCGATCCCCATCCGCGACGGCTCGCAGCCCGCCGCCGCCCAGCTGACGAACCAGCCCATCGGGTCGAGGTTCAGTTCGGCGAGCTTGTCCTCCGAGACCACCAGGCAGGCGGCCGCGGCGTCGTTCTGCTGGCTGGCGTTGCCGGCGGTGACCACCCCGCCCTTCTCGATCGGACGCAGTTGCGACAGGCTCTCCGGCGTCGCGTCGGCGCGCACGCCCTCGTCCTTGGCGAAGACGATCGGGTCGCCCTTCTTCTGCTTCACCGAGACCGGAACCAGCTCGTCGTCGAACTTGCCGGCGGCCCAGGCGGCGGCCGCGCGCTGGTGGCTCATCGCCGCGTACTCGTCGCACTCCTCGCGGCTGATCTGATAGTCGCGGGCCAGGTTGTCGGCGGTCTCGATCATGCCGCTGATCACCCCGAACCGCTCGATCGGCTGGCTCATCACCCGGCCGCGGGCCAGGCGGTCGTGCATGGTCACCGAGCCCATCCGCGCGCCGTTGCGCATGTCGGTGGTGTAGTACTCGACATTGCTCATGCTCTCGACGCCGCCGGCCACGACCACATCGGCGACGCCGGTCTGGACCATCATGGCCGCGTCGATCACCGCCTGCGGGCCCGAGCCGCAGCGGCGGTCGAGCTGGTAGCCCGGCACGCTGATCGGCAGGTCCGCCGCCAGCGCCGACCAGCGGGCGATGCAGGGCGCCTCGCCCGAGCCGTAGCCCTGAGCGAAGATCACGTCGTCGATCTTCTCGGGGTCGATCCTGGTCCGCGCCACCAGCTCCCGCAGGATCACCGCGCCGAGATCGCCGGCCGTCATGCTGGCCAGGCTGCCCTGGAACTTACCCACGGCGGTGCGGATGGGCGAGACGATGGCGGCGCGCTTCATGGCGGTTCCTTCCCGAGACTGGTCCTCGGTCAGTGGGCCGCCGGCCCGCCTGGGTCAAGACATCCCTGGCGGAAACGAGAAAGGGCGCGACGTCGCCGTCGCGCCCTTCCCGAACTCGAACCTCTCTAGGGCGCTCAGGCGCCGATCGAGGAGGTGTCCACCTTGAAGCCCGGGCCCATCGTCGAGGACAGGCTGATCTTCTTGATGTAGGTGCCCTTGGCGCCGGTCGGCTTGGCCTTGTTCAGGGCGTCGACCAGGGCGCGCACGTTGGCCAGCAGGGCTTCCTCGGTGAAGGAGGCCTTGCCGATACCGGCGTGGATGATGCCGGTCTTCTCGGTGCGGAACTCGATCGCGCCGCCCTTGGCGTCCTTCACGGCCTGGCCGACGTTCGGCGTCACGGTGCCGACGCGCGGGTTCGGCATCAGGCCGCGCGGGCCCAGCACCTTACCCAGACGGCCGACCAGGGCCATCATGTCCGGCGTGGCGATCACGCGGTCGAAGTCCATGAACCCGCCCTGGATGCGCTCGACCAGGTCCTCCGCGCCGACGACGTCGGCCCCGGCGGCGGTGGCCTCGGCGGCCTTGGCGTCCTTGGCGATGACGGCGACGCGGACGTCACGGCCGGTGCCGGACGGCAGCGAGACCACGCCGCGGACCTGCTGGTCGGCGTGGCGCGGGTCGACGCCCAGATTGACGGCGATCTCGACCGACTCGTCGAACTTGGCCTTGGCGTTGTCCTTGACCAGCTTCACGGCGGCTTCGACGGCGTGGGTGGCGGTGCGGTCGCCCGTGAAGGCTTGAACGCGCTTGGGTTGCTTCGCCATCTCTTAGGCCTCCACGATCTCGAGGCCCATCGAGCGGGCGCTGCCTTCGATGATCTTGGCCGCGGCGTCGACGTCGTTGGCGTTCAGATCCTTCATCTTCTTCTCGGCGATCGCGAGCAGCTGGGTGCGCGAGATCTTGCCGGCGACTTCCCGGCCCGGGTTCTTCGAACCGGACTTCAGGCCCAGCGCTTCCTTGATGTAGTGCGTGGCCGGCGGGGTCTTGGTGATGAAGGTGAAGGACTTGTCCTGGTAGACGGTGATCACCGTCGGCAGGGGCGTGCCCTTGGCTTCCTTCTCGGTGCGGGCGTTGAACTCCTTGCAGAAGCCCATGATGTTGACGCCGCGCTGGCCGAGCGCCGGCCCGATGGGCGGCGAAGGCGTGGCGGAGCCCGCGGGCACCTGCAGCTTGATATAGCCCAGAATCTTCTTGGCCATTTTTCTCCTCATGTGGCCGGAGGCCCGGCCGGTTTGAGCCGTGGTGCGGGGCTAGCTTGGCCTCCCCTCCCACGGATTTGTCCCGCCCCGCGGATGCGGGGCCGGGCCGTATAGACGAACTAGGCGGTCTTTTCCACCTGGTTGTATTCGAGCTCGACCGGGGTGGCGCGACCGAAGATCGAGACGGTCACGCGCAGGCGGGCGCGCTCCTCGTCGACCTGCTCCACCGAGCCGTTGAAGCTGGCGAACGGGCCGTCGGTGACCCGCACGGTCTCGCCGATCTCGAAGGTGATGGTCGGCTTCGGCCGCTCCACGCCCTCTTCGATCGCGCCGATGATGCGGGCGACTTCCTTTTCCGAGACCGGTTGCGGCTTGTTCTGGCTGCCCAGGAAGCCGGTCACCTTCGGGGTGTTCTTGATGAGGTGGTAGGCCTCGTCGGTCAGCTCCATCTTCACCAGCACGTAGCCGGGGAAGAACTTGCGCTCGGCGTTGACCTTGCGGCCGCGACGGATCTCCACGACGTCCTCGGTCGGAACCAGGATGTCGGAGAAGTTCTCGTCCAGACCCTGGGCGTGGGCCTGTTCGCGGATCGACTCGGCGACCTTCTTCTCGAAGTTCGAATAGGCGTGGACGATGTACCACTTGTGCCGCGGATTGGCGGCGACGGGAGCTTCGGCGTTCATTCTCTTATCCCCCGTTGGCGAGCTTGAGGATCAGGGCCATGCCGGTCCCGAAGCCCCAATCGATCACCCAAAGGAAGGCGGCGGCCATGACCACCATGATGGCGACCATCACCGAGGTGATCCAGGTCTCCTTGCGGCTCGTCCAGGTAATCTTGCGCGCCTCGGCGCGGACCTCGCGGGCGAACTGGGCGGGGCTGGTCTTCTTCTTCGGCCCGTCAGGCGTCTGGGCGAGCGCCGACGCCGGCGCGATCGCCGCCGCCGTCTTGGCGGCGCGGTTGCGCATGGCTTGCGGTTTGGAGCCCGGTTTCCTT
>CAMFHW010000412.1 GCA_945952175.1 uncultured Phenylobacterium sp.
GAGGGAGCCCGGGGCCGGGGGGCGGGGGCGGGGGGGGGTGCGGGGGGGGGCGCGGGGCGGCGGCACCCCCGCCTACCGCGCCGGCAAGTCCCGCCTGGCCTTCCTGCTGCAGGGCCAGCGCCCGCCGACCCGCCTGCCGATCGGCCAGGTCGACGTGCTGAAGACCGCCCCGGCCAGCCAGATCGCCGACTTCTACCACCGCTACTACCGCCCCGAACGCACCGTCCTGGTGGCGGTCGGCGACTTCGATCCGGCGGCGATGGAGGCCAAGATCAAGGCCCGCTTCTCCGACTGGACCGCCACCGGTCCGGCCGGCGCCGACCCGAACCTGGGCGCCGTCGCCCCGCGCGACGCCGAGGCCCGCCTGGTGGTCGAACCCGGCGCGCCGCTCTCGATCCAGGTCGCCTGGATTCGCCCGCCGGACCTGTCGCCCGACAGCCAGTCGGCGCGTCGGCTGGAGCTGGTCCGCCGCCTGGGCTTCTCGGTGCTGAACCGGCGCATGCAGGCCATCGCCCGCTCGGCCAAGCCGCCGTTCCTGGGCGCCGGCGCCTTCAAGACCGATCAGTTCAAGGCCGCCGAAGCCACGGTGCTGGTGGTCAATTCCGAGCCGACCCGCTGGAAGGAGGCCCTGTCCGCCGCCGAGCAGGAGACCCGCCGCGCGGTGCAGTACGGCGTGCGCCAGGATGAGCTCGACCGCGAGATCGCCGAGTTGCGCGCCAGCCTCAAGGCCGACGCCGCCGGCGCCGCCACCCGCACCCCCGCCGATCTCGCCGGCGAGATCGTCGAGTCGCTCGGCGACGACGAGGTGGTGACCAATCCCGCCCAGGACCTGGCCACCTTCGAGGCGACCGTGAAGGGGCTGAAGGCCGACGAGGTCTCCAACACGCTGCGGGCCATGTTCCGCGGCGGCGGCCCCCTGGTGTTCATGAGCTCGCCCAAGCCGGTCGACGGCGGCGAGGCGACCCTGCTCGCCGCCTTCCAGACCTCGCAGAAGGTCGCGGTCGCCGCCCCCGACGCGCCGACCGCCGTGGCCTGGCCCTACCAGTCGTTCGGCGCCCCCGGCCAGGTCGCCGAGACCCGCGACGTCACCGACCTCGACACCACCTTCGTGCGCTTCGTCAACGGCGTGCGCCTGACGGTCAAGCCCACCAAGTTCAAGGACGACGAGGTGCTGGTGCGCGTGAACATCGGCGGCGGCCGCACCGGCCTGCCGAAGGACCGCTCCGGCATGAACTGGGCCCAGGGCGCCTATGTCGAGGGCGGGCTGAAGCAGATCAGCGCCCAGGACATGGAGCGGGTCCTGGCCAGCCGCGTCTATGGCGGCCGGTTCGGCATCGCCGACGACGCCTTCGTGCTCTCCGGCGAGACCCGCAAGGACGACCTCGACGTCCAGCTGCAGATCCTCGCGGCCTATCTCACCGAGCCCGGCTGGCGCGAGGAGGCGTTCCAGCGCCTGAAGACCGCCGGCAAGACCATCCACGACCAGTACGCCGCCACCGATTCCGGCGTCATGGCCCGCGACCTGCCCGGCCTCCTCCACCCCGGCGACAGCCGCTGGGCCTTCCCCAGCCGCGAGGACATCGCCAACGCCAGGCTGCAGGACTTCAAGGACCTGATCACGCCCGACCTCGCCAGCGGCCCGATCGAGGTGGTGATCGTCGGCGACGTGAGCGTCGAGAAGGCCACCGACCTGGTCGCCCAGACCTTCGGCGCCCTTCCCCCGCGGCCCGCCCCGGTCGCCCCGCCCGAGGCCCAGAAGCAGGTCGGCTTCCCCTCCGGCGTCGCCGAGCCCGTGGAGCGCAGCCACAAGGGCCGCGCCGACCAGGCCATCGGCTACATCGCCTGGCCCGCCGGAGATTTCTTCTCCAACACCCAGGCGGCCCGCGACACCGACGTCATGTCCGACGTCCTGGAGCTGCGGCTGATCCAGGAGCTTCGGGAGGCCCAGGGCGCCACCTATTCGCCCAACGTCAACGCCAGCCACAGCCAGGTCTGGCCCGGCTGGGGCTATGTCTCGGCCTCGGTCGAGATCCCGCCCGCCAAGCTTCCGGCCTTCTTCGCCGACGTGAAGAAGATCGCCGCCGACCTGCGCGCGAAGCCGCCCAGCGCCGACGAGCTGGAACGCGCCAAGAAGCCGCGGATCGACAGCATCGAGAAGGCCCGCGCGACCAACGGCTACTGGCTGACCGAGCTCTCCGGCGCCCAGCGCGACCCGCGCAAGCTCGACGCCATCCGCTCGGTCCTGCCCTCCACCGAACGCGTCACAGCCGTCGACGTCCAGCACGCCGCCCAGCGCGTCTTCAAGGACGACACGACCTGGATGCTGGAGGTGAAGCCCGAGGCCGAGGCCAAGACCGCGGACGGGAAGTAGGCCATACCGCCAGGTCCTCCCCCGTTGGGGGAGGTGGATCGTGGCGGAGCCACGAGACGGAAGGGGGCTCAAGCCCGATCCGCTCTGCCCCTCAACCCCCTCCGCCGCTTCGCGGTCCCCCTCCCCCAACGGGGAAGGATCTGAGAGCCGAGGGGACGCGGATCGAGGCCAGGACGGCGCGCAGCACCGGATCGTCCGCGCCTTCGAGGATGGGCGTCGCGATCCGGATAGAGGGCGCGACACCCCGCGCGGTCAGGTCACCGCTCGGCCGGACGATGAACGCCTTCGGATAGCCCACCGCGATCCCCGTGGCCGGCAGGGTGAACTGCTCCATGGCCCCGAAGGTGGTCGCCAGGTCCGACGTCTCCTCTCCGATCACCTGGCCGAAGCCGTAGTCCTGGATCAGGGCCGCCGTCGCGACGGAGTTCGAATAGGCGCGCCGGTTGATCAGCACGAACACCGGCGCCGTGAAGCGTTCGCCGGCGCGGGGCTGGACCGGCAGGGCGTCCAGTTCGACGACGTCGCCGGGGCGGCGCGCCCGCGCATAGGCGTCGGCCAGCATCCGGGAGATCGCGCGGCCGGGCTCGCCCTGGGTCAGCCGCGCGGCGTTGGCCGCCACGGCCTGGGCGCTCGCCCGCACGGCGAAGCGGCTGTAGAAGCGGAACGGCCGGGTCGCGAACCAGCCCACCATATGGTCGCTGAAGGCGTTGTGGCCCCCCGGATTGTCGCGCAGGTCGATGAGCAGGGCCCGAGCCCCCGCCGCGCGGAACTGCGTGAACCCCCGATCCATGAAGGCGCGGAACGGGGCCGTGTCATAGGGATCGGCGCCCGCCTCCAGGTTCATGAAGATCCCCGGCCGCAGATAGGCCACGCCGTCGTCCAGCATCCTGGCGACCCGCTCGGTGGGATCGATCGACAGGCGCGGCGCGCGAGGCGCCTTCGCCGTCTCGTCCCGGGTCAGGGCCGGCAAGGTCCGCCGTCGCCCGTCCACGGTCGCCTCGAAGGCCGCCGCCGCGCCGAACGCGGTCCAGACCAGGGCCGCGAAATCGAGCTCGATCAGCGACTGCGCCATATAGGCCGTGTCGGCGGACACCTCCCTCCACAGGCGCGCAAGCAGGTCGGCCGTGGAAAGGCCCGCCAGCCGCGTCACCTCCGCGCCGGGCCGCAAGGTCCCGCTCGCGTCCTCCACGACGAACAGGCGGCCGTCGCGGATGCGCACCTCGAGCGGCAGCGCCCGCCCGCCATCAGCGCGGAAGGCGCGGAAAGCCGGCAGGAGGTAGTCGATGCGCGCATGGGCCACGCGGCCCGTCGCCACGAACCGCTGGAAGCGCCGCGCCGCCTCCAGTTTCGACAGGGGGCGATCGAGCCCGGCGAGCGTCGCCCGATAGGCCGCCTCGTGGCGCGCGCGGGGAACCCGGGCGAAGAGGTCGAAATGCGCGGCCTGCAGCCCCTCGTAGAGCGCCCCGAGTTCGCGGCGCAGCACCTCGGGCGCGAAGGTCGACGCCTCGGCCCGCGCCCGTCCCCCGATCAGGCTCGGGCCAGTCGCCGCTGCGGCCGCCACCGCCAGCACCGCGCGCCGTGAGATAGGGCCGCGCCCCTGCATCCAAACCGGCCTGTCCATGCCTCTAGACCTAGAGGCGGCGACGGCGGCGGGGAATGACCGAAACCTCCCCGTCGCCTGAGCAATTCCCGACCGAGGCCGGATGAGCGACCTGAACCGCGGCGAAGCCGCCCCCCTGGACCTGATCATCGGCGACTGGCGGGTGCGCCCCGCCCTCAACCGCATCGAGCGCGGCGACGAAGTCCGCGGCCTCCAGCCCAAGGTCATGGACCTGTTGACCCTGCTCGCCGCCCGGCCGGGCGAGACCGTCACCCGCGAGACCC
>CAMFHW010000413.1 GCA_945952175.1 uncultured Phenylobacterium sp.
CTTGGGGGCGGGCCTCGCGGCCGGCTTGGGCGGCGGGGCCGGCTTGGCGGCGGCCACGGGCGCAGGCTTCGCCGCGGTCGGCGCGACGGACTTGGGCGACGGGTCCGGCGTTGGGACCAGGGGCTGGGCGTGGTCGGCGCAGGCCGGAATCTCGGCGGCGTCGAGCCGGTCGCACGGGCCGCGCCGTCCCGGCGGGCCGCCGGCCAATGGAGGGCCGTGGCTGACCGGGGTCGCCACGGCGGGCGGGCTGGGCGGAGCATGGGCCGGCGCAGCCGCCGTCAGCACCGCCGCGCTGGCCAGGGCCAGGATCACCGGTCGCCTCCCGGCTCGCCGATGCGGGCGAGCGCGTTGAGGTCGAAGGGCGCCTGGTAGCGGGCGCCGCGGCAGGTTTCGGGAAGCCTGCCCTCCTGCTTGACGCCCTTGGCGTAGAAGCCCGCCTCCTTGCGGCCGCCACGGTCCCAGACGCCGCAGCCCTCAGGCTTCAGGTTGTCGACCTGGCCCTTGTAGACTCCGGCCGAGGTCTCGAGCCGTCCCCAGATCGCTCCCTTGCCGGCGCCCGCGCCGTAGAAGATCGAGCCGTCCTCGGCGGTGGC
Source organism: uncultured Phenylobacterium sp. (assembly GCA_945952175.1). Lineage (GTDB taxonomy): Bacteria > Pseudomonadota > Alphaproteobacteria > Caulobacterales > Caulobacteraceae > Phenylobacterium. The sequence goes on from CAMFHW010000413.1 coordinate 594, forward strand.
CTTGCCCATGCCGGCGCCGTCCTTGATCTCGACGCCGTAGATCTGGCCCTGTGGGAAGATGAACTGGCCCAGGCGGCGGTCGCCGGAGCTCTTGCCGCGGAACACCACCTTGCCGTCCTTCAACTCCTCGGCGGTGGAGGCGTCGGCCGTGCCCGGCGCGCTCATCGCCAGGAAGTAGCGGCCCCGCCCGATCGGGTGGTTGTCGCGATAGACCACGCCGACGGCGTCGTAGTCGGCGGCGCGCACGGCGAAGCGGCCCGTCAGGTTGTGGTCGCCGGTGACGATCTGGCCGAGGCCGGTCGGGTGCTCGGCGGCGGCGTCCACCTCGCCGTTGTAGAAATAGTCGGGGCCAGTGACCTTCCAGGGGTTCTTGGCCTCGGTGAACTCGTGGTGGATCACGTGGGTGTGGCCGATGCCGCAGCCCCAGCCGGACTGGCCGTCGAGGGTGAAGTCCGGGAAGTCGTACTTGCTGTAGTCGCTGTCGGGGACGATGTCGGCGCCCTTGCGATGGCACCACCAAGTGACCTGGGAGCCGTTGTTCAGGTTCAGGCGGCGATAGGTGTCGCCATAGGCGGCGTCGCCGCTGTTTCGATCGTGATAGACGCGCTCGTCGCCGACCGTTTGGGCCTGTTCGTAGCGGTCATTGCCTTCCTTCGCCTTGGCCATGGCGTCGTCATAGACCGCGAGCCCGTCGCGCCCGGCCGCCTCGGCGCCGTCGGCGGCGGTCTTGGCGAGATCGGCCGCCTTCTGGGCGTCGGCATAGGCGAGGTCGGACTGGCGCTCGATGTTGCGGGCGGCGGGATCACCCAGCAAGAAGACACCCGCCGCCACGGCCGCGGCCAGACCCGCGCCGCCCCAGACGAGGGGCGCGAGGTTCGTCTTGCGGCCGCCCTGGTTCTTTTCCTTCTGCGGCTGGGCCTTGCCGCCGAACAGCTCGGCCCGCCACTGGGCGATGCTTTGCGGACGCTGGCCCACGGCGGCATTGAGCGCTCGGTCGACCGCCTGCAGGAAGGCCTTGGGCGCGCGGGGATGGGCGACGCCATTGGCGTCCTTGGCCGGCTGGGCGAGGTCGGCCAGCTTGGCGCCGTTAGCCAGCTGGGCGAGCGTCGGCTTACGCCCCAGCAGGGCCCGCCAGATCAGGGCGGCCAGGCTGTAGATATCCGAGTGCGGCCCCTGCTGCTCGATCTGGTTGTCCTTGAGTTCCGGCGGCGCATAGCCCTCGGTGACCACGCCGATGGAGCGGGAGACATCGTCGGTCGCCGCGTCACGGAACATCCGCGCCGAGCCGAAGTCGATCAGCACCGCGCGGGTGCGTGGATCGCGTAGGATCTCGGCGGCTGGCGCATCGCGCAACTCCTCCGGCGCCTCGATCAGCACGTTGGAGGGCTTGATGTCCCGGTGCAGCAGGGCGCGGGTCTCGGCGCCGGTGATCTCCTGCGCCTTCCGCGTGCCTTCGGTGTGGATGTACTCGACGGCGCCGAGCAACTGGCGCAGCACGGGCTCGATCAGCGGCAGGTCGATGGCGACGCCGCTGTCGGGCCGCTCGAGCTCGCGGAAATAGTCCTCCAGCGTCACCCGCCGCTCGATCCGCGCCGTGCCGGTATCGCTCTCGCCCAGCACCACGCGCCCCTCGACCAGGGGCATGAGCTGGTAGCTGGTGCCGTTGTCGTCGAAGGCGTCGACCACGCGGCAGACATTTGGATGGCTGAACGAGGTGAGCAGGTGCCCCTCGGCCACGAAGCGGCGCAGGCCTTCCTCGTAGATCTTGCGCGAGAAGCCGTCCTCGGACCGCTTGGGGCCGATGCGGCCGTCGGTCCCGCGCAGGGCGTGGTCGCGGGGATAGTATTCCTTCATGGCGAAGGTCGCGCCGCGGTCGTCGACCACGCGGTAGGTCACGCCGAAACCGCCGACACCGATGATATGGGCCGGCGGCCGCAGGCCGCGCTGGTCGCGCCAGGCCTCCGCTCCGGTCACAGTATAGACCCGCGCGGTCCGCGGACTCTTCAGGACCGCGCCTGCCCCGAGATACCTCGCCATACCGCCGCGCTCCGCGACTGCACGCGACGAACCGGGACCCCCAGCGACCCCGAAACCGCCGTGAACAAGCTCGACGGAACTACACACCCGAAGGCCCGGGCCGCGCAAGGCGGCGCCGGGCCCGGCATGGCGGGAAATCAGGCCCGCCGGCCGTGGGGAGCCAGCCGGCGGGCCAAGGCGGATCAGGCCGGGGCGTGCACGCCCTCGGCGATCGCCTTCAGCTCGGCGAGGCCGGCTTCGAAATCCTTGCCGACCATCTTGTCGAAGTTGAACACGGCGTGCATCAGCCGGCTCACCACCGTGTGGCGGCCGCTCATGGACCAGGTCAGCCGGGTGCGGCCGTCGTTCTGCCGCTCGAAGACGAACTCCGCCAGGTTGGTCTGCTTCATCGGCTTCAGGAAGGCGAGCTGGATGACGACCCGGCGGCCGGGCGAGGCCTCCAGGACCTCCATGCGGCCCGCGCCGGCCTTGCGGCCTTCCCAGGCATAGACCGCGCCCTTGCCGCTGGCGGGGCCGGCATAGGTGCGGGCCGGGGCGGCGTCGAGCTTCTCCCACGGCGACCACCGGGTCCAGGCGCGGAAGTCGGCGATCAGGGGGAAGATGGCGTCGGGGGCGGCGTCGATCAGGGCGCTGCGTTCCACGCGGAACATGCCGGGTTGGGCTTCAGTCATCGGGGGGTCTCCGGTGTCTCGATGGGTCTGACCCAAGGACGAACGGCCTCGGCGCGACCCGACATCGCGCGTCGATTTTTCAGCCGGCCGCGCGCGCCGAGCCGTCCTGGGCCAGACGGTCGAGATGCTGGCGGATATGGGCCGCCTCGGCGGGGGTGTTGGCGAGCGCGATGGCGCGGTCGAAGGCCTCGCGGGCCTCGCGCTGGCGGCCGAGCTCCAGCAGGAACGCGCCCCGCACGCCGTGGAAATGGAAATAGCCCGACAGGCGGTCGGCCAGGGGGTCGACCACCTCCAGCGCCGCCGCCGGCCCGCGCACCTTTCCCACCGCCACGGCGCGGTTGAGCGTGATGACCGGCGAGGGCTGGAGCTGTTCGAGCGCGCCGTAGAGAAGGTCGATCTGGGACCAGTCGGTGTCCTCCGGCCGGCGCGCGCGGGCGTGCAGGGCGGCGATGGCGGCCTGGACCTGATAGGCCCCCCGGCGGCGGTGGCGCATGGCCTTGTCGATCAGGGCCAGGCCCTCGGCGATCATCTTGGCGTTCCAGAGGCTGCGGTCCTGGTCGTCGAGCAGGATGATCTGGCCCTGGGCGTCGAACCGCGCGGCCGAGCGGGCGTGCTGCAGGAGGATCAGGGCGACGAGGCCCATCACCTCGGGCTCGGCGGGAAACAGGCGCAGCAGCAGGCGGCCCAGGCGGATCGCCTCGTCGCAGAGCGAGGCGCGCGCGCCCTCGACCTCCACCCCGGCGGAATAGCCCTCGTTGAACACCAGGTAGACCATGGCCATGACCACGCCGAGCCGCTCGGAGCGCTCGACGGGGCCCGGGGTCTCGAACGGCACGCCGGCGTCGGCGATGCGGGCCTTGGCGCGGGTGATCCGCTGCTCCATGGCGCTCTCGCCGACCAGGAAGGCGCGGGCGATCTGTCGGACCGACAGGCCCGAGACGATGCGCAGGGC
>CAMFHW010000414.1 GCA_945952175.1 uncultured Phenylobacterium sp.
CCGCAACGCCCCGCCGCCGGTCCGCGTGGGCCCCGATCCCCTGCTCTACCGCCTCTGGGGGCTGCCGCCGCTGCAGGGCGAGACGCTGAAGGGCGGGGAGATGATCCTGGAGGTTTGGGTCCGGCCCTCGCTCACCGTGCGCCAGGCGGTGGTGCGGATCGTAGTGCGCCACGATGGCGACGCCTTCGTCCAGGCCCGCGCGGGCCTCGGTTGCTGCACGCCGGAGATCGGCCGCCGGGTCGGCTTCGACGCCAAACTGGACGCCGTCTGGGCGGCGCGGCTGCTGAAACTGAAGGACGATCCGCTGTGGGACGCGCCGCGCGACGTGCGGGTGGTCGAGGCCGAGAGCTCGACCGACTCGGTCTGCGTGAACGGAGTCGCCTACGACCTCGTCCTGGCGACCACCGACAAGACCCGCAGCGTCCGCCGCGCCTGCGACCAGGCCGAGGTGGGCCAGGCGGCGGGGGTGCTGGAGGCGGCGCTGGGCGCTGCGCTCGGCCACGATCCGCGCTTCGACGTGGTGTTCCCCAAGGGCGCGGACTTCGCGGCGGACCGCCACGCCTACGAGGCCCTGCTCGCCGGCGGCGGCGCGCTGAAGCCGGCCGCCAACGCCCGCCCGCAACCCGCGCCGCCGGAGCCCGTTCCGCCCTCGGACTAAAACCGACCGATTGGACGGTTTGTTTGTTGACGAGGGGTCCGGCCCATGCTTTCGTTGGGTCAACGAGAACGGCGCGCCGAATCCAGGACGCGCCCGGGAGAAACGCCAGGACTATCCGTTTGTGAATTCATTGAGCCCTTTGGCGCCCGCCGTTTCTTAGCGGCTGACGCGGAAGCCCTTTTCGAGCCTTCAATTTTCATCGAGAGCCCAGCTTTTTCGGGACGACCATGTTGCAGAGACGGCCCGGCGGCGCCTCGAGCGAGGCGTCCGCCCGGGACCCGGGCCAGGCCCAGTCGGCGCGAAGCGCGCGCCGCGGCTTCCCGGCCCCCACGAGATCATCGGTTCCTCCCAGACGCTCCCCAGGATCGTCTGGACCCTTGCGCCGGCGCGGCTTCCTCCGCGCCGGCGTCCTTCCGCTGGACGCAACGTTGGGGAACCTTGCGCCTCAGCTGAAAATCCGAGCAGCATGTCCGACGGAGTTGGGGACCTGACCATGGGCGTCGCCGCCGAAATCCGCGCCCCGCGCCGCAGCCAGGCCGAACGCACGGCCAGCATGCGCGCGCGCCTGATCGACGCGGCCGTCGTCTGCCTCGACAAGCTGGGCTATTCGGCCACCACGCTAGCCACCATCGCCGAGGAAGCGGGCGTCAGCCGTGGCGGCATGCTGCACCAGTTCCCGTCGAAGGTGGACCTGATGCTGGCGGTGGTCGCCTTCGCCTCGGGCGCCGACGAGCGCGCCGGCCCGCCCCAGTCGCCCGACGCCTTCCCCGACCTGCGCAGCTATTTCATGTCGCTGACCGACGTGGTCTGGAAGGCGCAGAAGACCCCGGCGGTCATGGCCAAGCTGGAGATCATGATCGCGGCCCGGTCGGACAAGGTGCTGGCCGAGAAGCTGCCCGCCATGTTCAACGACATCGAGCGGCGGCGCTGCGAGAGCATGTGGGAGCGGGCCCAGCACCTGGGCATCAAGAACCGCGCGGCGATCGAATCGATGGTCAGCCTGCACATGGCCGCCATGCGCGGCCTGTCGATCGAGATGCTGCTGACCGACGAGCCGGCGCGGGTGGAGCGGTCCTACGCCCTGCTCAAGCACTACAAGGAATTCCTGGTCGACGAGCTGATCGCCGAGGCCCAGCGGGACTGAGCCCGCCAGGCCCCGCCAGCCCCTAGCCCCCCAGCACCTTCAGGCGGAAGGGCAAGGCGCCCAGCACCGCCCCGACCGCCGGCGCCACGAAGAACAGCCAGAGCTGGTCCAGGGCGTGACCGCCGACCAGCACCGCCGGTCCGAAGCTGCGCGCCGGGTTCACCGACACGCCCGTCACCTGGATGCCGACGATGTGGATCGCCGACAGGGTGATGCCGATCGCCAGGCCCGCGAAGCCGGCCGGCGCATTGGGCGAGGTCGAGCCCAGGATGACCAGGACGAACAGGGCGGTCATGACCACCTCGAACACCGCCGCGGCGGCCAGCGGGAATTCCCCGAGATAGCCCGGCCCCCAGCCGTTCTGGCCCAGGCCATGGGCCATGCCGGCGATCGCCGCCAGGATAGCCGCGCCGACCAGGGCCCCGGCGAACTGGGCGATCCAGTAGAGCCCCATGTCGCGCAGGCTCATGCGGCCGGCGACGAACACCGCCAGGCTGACGGCCGGATTGACGTGGCAACCCGAGATCGGGCCGATCCCGTAGGCCATGGCCACGATGGCGAAACCGAAGGCCAGCGCGATGCCGAGCTGGCCGACGTGGTCCGCGCCGAGCACGGCCGCGCCGCAGCCGAACAGGACGAGAACGAGCGTGCCGATGAACTCGGCGACGAACCTGGACATTGCAGTCCTCCCTGAGTGCAACCTGGGTGACCGTCGCGCCGATCGGGAAAAGAGTCGAGTTCCCGACAAAAGAAGACGCCGCCCCGGAGGTCCGGAGCGGCGCAGAGGGGAGTGGAGCCGGGATGGGTCAGGCGGCGACGGCCTGGGGCGCCTCACGTGAGGCGATGATGCGGCGGCGCACGATGGTGCGGGTCACGCCGTACTGGATGGCGAACAAGGCGCCCTTCGAGGCCATCGGGAAGATCGCCATGAAGCTCACCCAGTGCGAGGTGAAGGCGATGGCGACCACGGCGTTGGCCACCGCGGTGAACAGCATCAGGGCGGCCCAGACATAGCCGAAGGCGATCATGACGTCCTCGCCGTGGCCGGCGGCGACCGGCGGCAGGTAGCGCAGCATCCAGCCGCGCTGCAGCATCACGCCGCCGACCAGCAGGTAGACGATGGTCGGCTTGACCATCAGGAAGCGGGTGTCGTGGGTCAGCAGGCTGGCCGTGCCGAACACCAGCACCAGGCCCAGGCCCATCCATTGCAGCGGCGCGACCGGCCGGCCGGTGAACTTCAGGAACAGCACCTGGGCGACGCCCAGACCGATCGCGAGCGAGGCGGCGATGGTCGGGTCGACCTTCATGGCGACCAGCACCAGGAAGACGATCGTGGACAGGAAGTCGAGCAGGAGGGGCTTGGCGGCGTGGACGAGCGAAGACATGTGCGTGGGCCTCGATTGCGTGGGAGGAATTGACGCAAAGCCTAGTGGCGTAAGGCTTTTTCGGGCAAACCCGTCCACGCAGGAAAGGTGGTCGTCGGCGAAATCCGACCCCGCCGCTCGCGCTTCGCGAATGGCGAAAGCGCCCAGGACGGACGATCCGTTCTTCAAAACCTAACCGATCGCGCCTATATCTGGGGCGTCCGGTTCGCCGGACTATGAGGATAAACGCGCACGTAATAAGCGGACTGGACCCGGGTGCGATTCCCGGCGGCTCCACCAATCCTTCCCCCGGTTGTCGCGGGATAGTGCGGGGCCGATCAGCATCGACAGACGTGTAAAGGTGTTGCTTTCTTCCGGCCTGGCCCACCGTTTCGGGCTTTGAACTAAATGCGAACGACAACTTCGCTGAAGAAGTCCTTCTGGCCGCGTAAGCGTCAGATAGATTTCGACCTAAACTCCTAGCGTCTTAGCAGCGCTAGGCGGGGCCCGGAGGGCGCCTTGCAACAGAAGCCCTCCACCTCGATCCCTCCGCACAGCGCATAATCCACCCGGCTCCGGCGGCGGCTGCGACATGCGCGCGCGACAGGCGAGGCGCCTTGCGAACGCCACCCGAAACGCTACCCTTGCCGCCGCGTGACGCCGCATGGAGACCCCATGGCCCAGGACCCCCCGGCCCAAGACCAGATGCACTACGAAGCCATGGCTCAGGAGGCCCTGCGCGGCGTGGTGAAGGCCGCCCTGCGCCGCGCGGCGCAGCCCGAGGGCCTGCCGGGCGCGCACCACTTCTACATCACCTTCAAGACCGAGGCGCCGGGCGTCTCCGGCCCCGCCGACCTGCTGGGCAAGTACCCGGACGAGATGACCATCGTCCTGCAGCATCAGTACTGGGACCTGGCGCCGGGCGAGACCTTCTTCTCGGTGACCCTGAAGTTCGGCGGCCAGCCCAAGCGGCTCTCGGTGCCCTATGCGGCGCTGACCCGATTCTACGATCCGAGCGTCCAGTTCCTGCTGCAGTTCGAGGCGCCCGCCGCC
>CAMFHW010000415.1 GCA_945952175.1 uncultured Phenylobacterium sp.
GGTGAAGGCCTAGGCGGCTCGGGGCGTGCGTCGCGGCGCGCCCCAGGTGAGCTGGCTGGTCAGGTTGACGGCCAGCATGCCGTCCTCGGTCCATGGGCGGAGCAGCGTGGCGATATCGTCGTCGAATTCCTGGGCCGGCGCCTCGCCCATCGTGGCGCGGCTCCAGGTGGCGCGCGAATGCTGGCAGGCGACGAAGTCCTGCAGGGATTGGCGCCAGGTGAAATCGAGGGTCTCGCGCCCGCCAATGGCGATCCAGGCTTCGTGGGCGCGGCCCGCCGCGGCGCGGCCGACCGGATCGGGCGTGCGGCCGATCCGCTCCAGCCAGCGGTAGTTGAGCGCCCGCCACGCCTCCAGCCAGGGAACCGCCCCGGGCTCGTCGCCGCCGATCGTGGCCACGATGGGGGTCAGCTCGGCGAGGCGAGGGAAGAGGACGGCGTGGTCCATCCAGTGGATCGAGGTTCCGGCTGTCACCAGATCGAAGCCGCCCTCGAAGCGGACGTCCTCGGCCCGGGCATGGAGCCAGTGGATGTTTGGGTGGCGCGTGGCGTGCAGCGCCCGCCCCAGGTCGACCATTGGGCCGGAGGGATCGAGGGCGACCACCTCGTCGAACCGCCCCGCCAGGTCGGCCGCGATCTTGCCGGGTCCGCAGCCGAGGTCCAGCAACCTGCGGCGCGTCGGGACATGGTCCAGAAGAGCGTCGTACAGGGCCGGCGCATAGGGCGGCCGATAGCGATAGCAGTCGGCGACATCGGCGTCGTCGAAGGCCTGGGCGTCGGCGCGGGCGGCTGGGCTGAGCGGCATCGGGATCTCCCGCTTCGTTGACGCACAAGGCTGGACCGATAGGCTGGCCGGCGAAACTCGCGTTGCGGAGGCGATCCGGTGAACGACAAATCCAAGTCTTTCCAGCGGCGTAGGCCCAGGCAAGCTCGGTCCCAAGCGACCTTCGATTCAATTCTCGAGGCCGCCGAGCAGATGCTGGAGCGCGAAGGTCCCGAGGGACTGAACACCAACCGCATCGCCGAGCGGGCCGGGGTCAGCATCGGCACGCTCTATCAGTACTTCCCCGACAAGGCGGCGATCCTGCTGGCGGCCGCGCGTCGCTCGCTCGCAAGGACGGACAGTGGTCTCGTCGCGCGCCAGAAGGGGCTGATGGCGGCGCTGGTGCGCGTGCTGGAGGACCTGCTCGGCGGGCGCGCTGGCGCGCGCGCCGGTCGACGGCGTCCGCGAGGGCCGATCGAGCCCCTGCGGCCCATGCGGAATAGCGAACCGCTGGAGCGGCGCCTGCTGGCCTGGCTGATCCCTGTCGGCCTGACCCCGATCCCGATCCTCGTGCGTCGGCGCGAGCCGCCGAGGCGCGGCTGAGGCCGAGCTTGATCCAGATCAAGGCGATCGCTTCGCCGACCGGGGAGGATCGCGGCGAAGGAGATATCCCATGCCGCATCTTCCGCTCATCCAGCAGCTCTATCTCGGAGGCGTCCTGACCGCCTTCGCCACCTTCATGGCCGTGGTGGCCTATGGCTACATCCAGGCCAACCGGCGTCCGGCGCAGCCGGAGCGCGGCTGGCGGTCAACCGCCGCCGGCCAGATCGCCGAGCGCCGCCCGGTCGGCGAGGCGCAGCCGGCGAGGGCCTTCCAGCTTGATCGCGCCTGAGCCCTTGAGCTCGGTCATGGCGCGGCTGACCGTCTCGATGGTCAGGCCCAGATAGTCGGCCATGTCGGATCGGCTCATGGGCAGGTCGAGGCGGCCGTCGCCGCGCGGGCCGAGGCGCTCGTCCAGGGTCAGCAGGAAAGCCGCCACCCGCCCGGCGGCCGTGCGCCGGCCGAGCGTGACGAGCTGGCCGCGCAGGGCCTGCAACTCGTCGCCCAGCCGCACAGACAGGGCCTCCTCCAGCTCGGGATGCTCGCGGGCGACCTCCAGATAGCGGGCGCGCGAGAAGCGGCAGGCCGTGACTGGCTCCAGCGCCTCCACCGCGTAGTCGTGGGTCTCGCCGGCATGGGTCCCGAACAGGTCGCCGGCGAACAGGAAGCCCACGATCTGCCGCCGCCCGTCCTCGAGTTGGCGCACCACGCGGGCCGCGCCCTGGGTGACGTTCAGCACCTCGCGGGCGGGCTCGCCCTGTTCGACCAGGCTCTCGCCGGGCGCCGCCTCGATCACCTTGGCCGCCTCGGCCAGACGCCGGACGCCATCGCCCGACAGGCTGGCGCAGACGCTCAGGCCCCGCGCGCCACAGGAACTGCAGGGCGAGACGCCTTCGATGGCGGCGCAGTCGCGGCGATAGAGGCGAAGCGGCAGCATCAGGCGAGCCGGTACTCCGAATCCAGCGTCGGCGCGCCGTCGGTGGTGACGATGCCGCGCTTGGTCAGGTCGATCATGTGGCCGAGCACCGAGCGGGCGGCGGCGGGGTGCAGGCGCGGATCGACCTCGGCATAGAGCACCGGCACCATCTCCTTGATACGGCCGTGGCCCTCGGAGACGGCCTTCAGCACCTGGGCCTCGCGGGCGCGGCGGTGGTCGATATAGGCGCGGATGAAGGGCTCGACGCGGGTGACCGGCGGGCCGTGGGTCGGCCACAGGATGTCGTAGCCCTTGGACTGCACCAGATCGAGGCTCCGCATGTAGGCGGTCATGTCGCCGTCCGGCGGCGAGACCACGGTGGTCGACCAGCCCATGATGTGGTCGCCGGAGAACAGGGCGTTCTCCTCCTTCAGCGCGAAGCAGATGTGGTTGGAGGTGTGGCCGGGGGTGGCGAGCGCCTCGAGCGTCCAGCCGGGGCCGGTGAAGATCTGGCCGCCGCCGCAGACATTGACGTCGGGCGCGAAGCCGAAGTCGGCGCCGGCCTCGGTGATCACGCTGTCCTGGGCCTTGGGGACCTCCACGGGGCAGCCATAGACGGTCGCGCCCGTAGCGGCCTTCAGCGGGCCGGCCAGCGGCGAGTGGTCGGAGTGGTGGTGGGTGATCAGGATGTGGGTGACGGTCTCGCCCTCGACCGCCTTCAGGATGGCGGCGAGGTGGTCGTCCATGTCGGGGCCGGGGTCGATCACCGCCACCTGGCCGCGGCCGACGATGTAGGTGCCGGTGCCCTTGTAGGTGAAGGGGCCGGGATTGTTGGCCACCACCCGGCGGATCAGCGGCGAGACCTGGTCGCAGGCGCCGTACTCGAACTCGATCTCGCGCACATAGGGGATCATGCCTTTGGGGTCCTTTCGCGGCCCGGTCCTTGCGACGGGACGCCCGGTTCGGAGGAACTTGGGGCGCATCCATGCTGGACGCGGTGATCTTTGTCTCAAAACGGCTCCAGCGCGTGGCCTTCGCCTTCCTGTGTCTCTTCGCGGCGCAACTCGTCCTCAGCCTGACGAGTTGCGAGCCGGACGAGCCGGCCCTGATCGGCGCCGTACGCGTCCCGATCGCCCACGCGGCGCCCTAGGCGCCGAGCACGCCCGACAGGTCATAGCCCGCCGCAGCGCCGAGCTCGACCAGCTCGCCGCGGCTGCGCTCGCCCGCGCTCGCCTGGCCCAGCGACCAGGTGACGATCGAGCGCGTGCCCGAGCGGCAGAAGGCCAGGACCGGGCCAGGATGGCTGGCCAGGAGCTCGTGCTCCTGAGCGACCTGGTCGGGCGTCGGCCCGCCACGAACCGGGATGTAGGCATAGTCCAGGCCCGCCGCCTTGGCCGCCGCCTCGACCTCGGCGCTCGTCGGTTGGGACGGGTCTTCGCCGTCGGGCCGATTGTTGATCACCAGCTTGAAGCCCTGGGCGGCGGCGGTCGCCAAGTCGGCGAGCGCGATCTGGGGCGCGACGGAGAGAGCGTCGGTGACGCGTCGGAAATCGGTCATGGGTGCGGCATTGAAACTCGTGGTGGGACCCTTCGTTGACATCATCGGGGGCCGGTGGAAGTTTCGCAACGCCCGGGCCCGGAAAAGCCCGCGAAAAGGAAAGCTTTCCAGCGCATGCTGCGTTTCATCGGCCGACGATTGCTCGTGGCCATCCCGACCCTGTTCCTGGTCGTCACCGTCGCCTTCTTCATGATGCGGGCCGCGCCCGGCAGTCCCTTCGACATGGACCGCAAGCTCTCGCCCGAGATCGAGAAGAACGTCATGGCCAAGTACGGCATGAACCGGCCCCTGGGGGAGCAGTACCTCAGCTATCTGGGCGGCTTGGCGAAGGGCGATTTCGGACCTTCGCTGAAATACAAGGACAAGTCGGTCCTGCAGATCC
>CAMFHW010000416.1 GCA_945952175.1 uncultured Phenylobacterium sp.
CGCGGAAGGTGATGCGGCCCTTGGTCAGGTCGTAGGGGGTCATTTCCACCAGGACCTTGTCGCCGGCCGACACGCGGATGCGGTTCTTGCGCATCTTGCCGGCGGTGTGAGCGATGATCTCGTGATCGTTCTCGAGCTTCACGCGAAACGTGGCGTTGGGCAGGACTTCACTGACCGTGCCCGGGAATTCCAACAGTTCTTCTTTGGCCATAGAGGCTCCAAACGGACCTTCGATAAAGCGAACGGCTCACGCCGGAATCGGGTCGTGAGCCGTAGCTAGCGCCATATTATAACGCACAGCATGCGCCCGGGTCGATACAGTCGTGTCTGGGGGCGGGTCAGCCTCCGAACCGCTCGGCGATTCGCGCCGCCAACGCGTCGCGGACCTCTCGATAGGCCGCCAGGCGGACCTCGCGGGCGCCTTCCGACAGGGTCGGGTCGAAAATCGGCCAGTACTCGATCTCCGCCGCCCGCCCGCGCGTCATCTCCACCGCCCGATGCTGCGCCTCAGGGGTCAAGGACACCACGAGATCGAACGAGTCCGGATCGAGATCGTCGAAGGTCTTGGGCCTGTGGTCGCTCAGATCGCAGCTCAACTCCGCCATGACCGTCTCGGCGAATGGATCGGGGCCTTGCGTTTCCTCCCGCGCGTCCAGGCGCAGGCCGCAACTGTCGATATAGACCCGATCACCGAGCACGCGCTTCATCAGGCCCTCCGCCATAGGGGAGCGCACGCGGTTGAAATTGCACGCGAACAGGACCGCGCCCGGCAACGGTCTGACCAGGGCCGCCATGTGGCCTATCCCCGCCAGTGCAAAGCGCAGATGAGCGTGAACAGGCGGCGCGACGTGTCGAGATCGGTCTCGATCTTGCCCGCCAGGCGCGTCCGCAACAGCTCCGACGCCTCGTTGTGAAGCCCTCGCCGGCCCATGTCCAAGGCCTCGATCTGCTGCGGCGTCGAGTTGCGGATCGCCTGGTAATAGCTCTCGCAGATCATGAAGTAGTCTTTGATCAGGCTTCGGAACGGCGACAGCGACAATATGTGCCGCCGTTCATAGCCCGGGCCCGTGACATCCAGAACGAGCCTGTTCTCGACCAGCCCCATCCGCAGATCATAGGGCCCGCCCGCCGCGCCTTCGGGGAAGAAATAGTTCTCCTCGAGCAGGTCGAAGATCGCGATCTGCCGTTCCTGCTCCTGATCGCGCGAGGCCGCGGCGAGCGACTCCTCGTCGAGATCGACGCTTTGCAGGCGATGGGTCTTGCGATCGTCGTCGGCCATGGGGATCGGGAGAAGCGCTCAGGCGTCCTTTATTGCAAACCAATCCCTAACGTCATCCTGCCTCAGCCCTGGGTCAGGCGGATCGCCGCCGAACGCGCGTGAGCCGGCAGGCCCTCGGCCTCGGCCAAGGCGACCGTGGCCGGCCCCAACGCCGCGAAGGACTCAGCGTCGCACTTCACGATCGAGGTGCGCTTGATGAAGTCGTAGAGCGAAAGCCCCGAGGAGAAGCGGGCCGCGCGGCTGGTCGGCAGCACGTGATTGGAGCCTGCGACATAGTCGCCGATGGCCTCCGGCGCGTGCCGGCCCAGGAAGATCGCGCCGGCGTGACGCACCCGGTCGGCCAACCGCTCCGGCTCGGCGATAGCGAACTCGACGTGTTCCGGGGCGATCAGATCGACCAGCCGCGGCGCCTCGTCCAACGGGGCGATGACGATGGCGCCGTGGTCGCGCCAGGAGGCCGCCGCGTCCTCTCCGGTCGACAAGGTCAGGATCTGGCTCTGCACGGCCGCCGCCACCCTGTCGGCGAAAACGCCATCGTCCGTGATCAGGATCGACTGGGCCGCCGGATCATGCTCGGCCTGCGACAGCAGATCGGCGGCGATCCATTCCGGGTCGTTGGCTGCGTCGGCCACCACCACGATCTCCGACGGTCCGGCAAGCGCGTCGATCCCCACCACGCCGTAGACTCGGCGCTTGGCGGCCGTCACGAAGGCGTTGCCCGGCCCGACGATCTTGTCGACGGGCCGAATGGGGCCGGCGCCGTAGGCTAGGGCGGCCACGGCCTGGGCGCCGCCCACCCGCCAGATCTCTTGGATGCCCGCCACCTGCGCCGCCGCCAGCACCGCCGGCTGCAGCTTCCCCGGCGGCGAGACCATGGCGATCCGCCCGACTCCCGCCACCGCCGCCGGCACGGCGTTCATCAACACGGTCGACGGATAGGCCGCCCGACCACCGGGCACATAGACGCCCACGGACTCCAGCGGCGTCCATCGCCAGCCCAGTTCCACCCCGGCCTGATCGGTGAACCACATGTCGGCCGGCCGCTGCCGCTCGTGATAGGCACGGATCCTGGCCGCAGCGAAGGCGATCGCGTCACGCACCTCTTGCGGGCACCGACGGGCGCCCTCCTCGATCTCGGCGGCGGTGACCCGAAGTGTCTCTTCAGTCAGGTTGGCGCGGTCGAATTGGCGGCTGAACCGCAGCACGGCGTCCAGGCCGTCCGCTCGCACCGCCGCCAGGACGTCCCGCACCGCCGCGTCGACCTCCTCGGGCGTGTCGCGCCGTTCGTCGACGAAGGCGGCGAAGTCGGTCTCGAACCCAGGGTCGGCGAAGGTGAAGCGGCGCATCCGCGCTACTTAGCGGCACAAGGCCGCGCGCGCCATCGCTGGCGCTAGGTGTCGTGGTTGGGCGACCGTTTCGTGGGCCATGGCTCCGAGACGTCCATCAGAATGGCGTCGATGCAGTCGATGGAGACGCGCAGGTCGCCACCACCGGCGAAGGTCAGGGTCAGGTCGCCCCCCGGCGCCGCGCCCGGCTCGAAGCCCAGGCTCAACAGCTCGACGATCGCATCCTTGGCGCCGCGCCGCAGCCGGCGCGCCTTCACGCCGAGCACCGATCCGATCTGCAAGGCGGAGCGTATCCGCTGACCTCCGCCGCCCTCCCATCTGTAGCGGTTGAACGTCACGGTGAGCCGCTTGGTCCTCGCCTCGAACCGGATGTCGCCGATCTTGGCCACCGCGTCCTGCAGCGCGGCCGACAGCACTTCGAGATCCGCTGCGTCCTCGGCGAGCAGCTTCAACTTCTGGTCCCGCGCCTCAGGCATCTTCGACTTCATCGCCCTTGATGCGACGCACCTGCGCCCCGCAAGCGCTGAGCTTCTCTTCGAGCCGCTCGAAACCACGATCCAGATGATAGACCCGTCCCACGATCGTTTCGCCGCGAGCCGCGAGGCCCGCAATCACCAGGCTGACCGAAGCGCGAAGGTCCGTCGCCATCACCTGCGCTCCCTCGAGCGAGGAGACGCCACGGATGCGCGCCTCGCCACCGGCCACGCCGATGTCGGCGCCGGGGCGGCCGAGCTCGGGCACATGCATGAAGCGGTTCTCGAAGATCGTCTCGCGGATGACGCTCTCGCCGTCCGCGAGCGTCATCAACGCCATGAACTGGGCCTGCAGGTCGGTCGCGAAGCCGGGATAAGGATCGGTCTCGATCTCGACGGCCTGAAGCCGCCCGCCATTGCGCTTGATCGTCACGCCATCGTTGTGCCGGGTCACGTGCACGCCGGCTTCCTCCATCTTGTCCAGCAGGGTGTCGATGAAGTCACTGCGCGTATTGGTCAGCCGCACCTCTCCGCCGGCCATGGCGGCCGCTAGCGCGAAGGTGCCGGTCTCGATGCGGTCCGGAATCACCGCATGCGTCGCTCCATGCAGCCGCTCGACACCCTCGATTTCGATGGTGGCCGTGCCGGCGCCGGAGACCCTGGCGCCCATCTTGTTGAGACAGTCGGCGAGGTCGCCGATCTCCGGTTCCCGGGCTGCGTTTCGGATCTGGGTGTGCCCTCGCGCCAATACGGCCGCCAGCAGCGCGTGCTCGGTTGCGCCGACCGAGACGAACGGAAACGCGATCTCGGCGCCGGTTAGGCCCCGCGGGGCCTGCGCATAGACATAGCCCTCGTGCAGGTCGATGGTCGCGCCGAGCGCCTTGAGCGCATCCAGATGCAGATCGACCGGACGAGCGCCGATCGTGCAACCGCCGGGCAATGAGACCTTTGCCTGGCCCGCGCGGGCCACCAGGGGGCCGAGCACATTGAAAGAGGCCCGCATCTGACGAACCAGGTCATAGGGCGCGATCGTGCTGGCGATCTCCCGGGTGGTCAGCAGGGTCTCTGGCCCGCCTTCCCCCTCCCTGTCTCTTATACACATCTGACGCTGCCGAC
>CAMFHW010000417.1 GCA_945952175.1 uncultured Phenylobacterium sp.
CCCAGAAGGCCCTCAGGCGCTCGAGGCGGCGCTCGGGGGGATTGCCGGCGATGATCGCGGCGTTGACGGCGCCGATCGAGATGCCCGCCACCCAGTCGGGCGACAGGGTCTTTTCGCAAAGGCCCTCATAGACGCCGGCCTGGTAGGAGCCGAGCGCGCCGCCGCCCTGCAGCACCAGCACCTGGCGCGGTTCGGCTCGGGTCGGGGATGCGGCCATGGATCGCCTCCGGGTTCGGAGGCTTCAATAGCGCAAACCGGCGCCGTTTCATGACGATGCGACCCCGGAATCTCACCCGGTGGAAACAATCGCCTCAAGGCTGGGCGGTCGGAGCGCCCTGCCCGCCTCAGTCGTCGCGGTGCACGCGCTCGCGGCGCTCGTGACGTTCCTGGGCTTCCAGGCTGAGGGTGGCGATCGGTCGGGCGTCGAGACGGGCGACGCCGATGGGCTCGCCGGTCTCCCCGCAATAGCCGTAGGAGCCGTCCTCGATCCGCCGCAGCGCCTCGTCGATCTTGGAGATCAACTTGCGCTGGCGATCGCGGGTGCGCAGCTCCAGCGCCCGATCGGTCTCCGAGGTCGCCCGATCCGCGAGGTCGGGGTGATTCTCGGTCTCAGCTTGCAGGTGATTGAGGGTCTCCCGGGATTCCCGCAGGATGTCCTCTTTCCAACCGTTGAGCTTCTGCTTGAAGTATTCAAGCTGACGCTCGTTCATGAATTCCTCGTCCTCGGAAGGACGATATTCCGGCTTATCAGCCAACATAGCGGCTGTGCTCATATACGCCTCACGCCCCCTGGAGTACCGCCCCGGTAGACACGCGGAGCGCTTATATCAAAAGGAATTAACGCCGCAATCGCCCTCGCTCGCCGCGCGCGTTTAGGACGCATGATTCGCGCGCTCGAGCTTGGCGAGCTCGACCGCAGCGCGTGTCTCGATCTCGTCCAGCACAGCCTCAAGTTTCGGATCGTCGGTCTGGTCGCGCTGGTCCCGAATCGCCTGCTGCAACCGCCCCAGGTCGTCTCCGGAGATCTCGCCTGACAGCAGGCCGATCTTCACGTCGTCCAGGACATCGAGCAGTCGTCCGGCGCGGCTGACCGCCCGGCGCTTGCGCTCCGTGGGCCCGCCCACGTCCTGTAGGGCGAGCAGCGCATCGACGCTCATGACGCCCGAGAGGCTGGTGGCCCGCGCGATCTGGGCCGGCGCCGCGGCGGTCTCGGCCGCGGGCAGCCGGAAGCCCTGTCCGTCCCCGCCGGCCGGCCGGGCGCGACCCGGTGCGCCCGTGGCGCCGACGCCGCTCGTTCCGCTCACCTTCATGGCTGTCGAACGCTCTCACTCAGATCTCGATCCAAGCATCCCTCCGCATGCTTATGGTATGGTTAATGCCGGGCAAATTCTGCCGAACAGGCAAGAGACGAGACGTCGCACCGAATCAGCAAGCGTTGGAATCGCTTGGCTTTTTCGCGAAATCAGGCTGGCACGCCCGTCGCAAGGGCAGGAACGACTTGGTTCGTCTTGCCTCCGGGGCCCCATGCGTCGATCGTTTTACCGTCTTGGCGTCGTTTTCAGCGCCGTCCTGCTCGCCGCCTCGCTGACGGCCGGACCGGGCATCGCCAAGTCGCGCATCAAGGACATCGTCGAGTTCGAGGGCGTGCGCGACAACATGCTGGTCGGCTACGGCCTGGTGGTCGGCCTCAACGGTTCCGGCGACAGCCTGCGCAACGCGCCCTTCACCAAGCAGAGCCTGGAGGCGATGCTGGAACGCTTGGGCGTCAACACCCGCGACGCCACCCTGAACACCAAGAACGTCGCCGCGGTGATGGTCACCGCCAAGCTGCCCGCCTTCACCGCCTCGGGCTCGCCGATCGACGCCACCGTCTCGGCCATGGGCGACGCCAAGAGCCTGCAGGGCGGCACGCTATTGGTCACCCCGCTGCTCGGCGCCGACGGCCAGGCCTACGCGGTCGCCCAGGGCACGGTGCAGACCGGTTCGGTCTCGGCGACCGGCGCGTCGGGCTCTTCGGTCTCCAAGGGCGTGCCGACCGCCGGCCGCATCGCCTCGGGCGCGATCGTCGAGCGCGAGATCGGCTTCCAGCTGGCCTCGATGGCCCAGTTGCGCATGACCCTGCGCAACCCGGACTTCACGACCTCGCGCCGGATCGCCGAGGCGATCAACGCCAAGTTCCCCGGCTGCGCCCGCGCCGACAATCCGACCATCGTCACCATCCAGCCGGCGCCTGGCCTGGACATGGTCAACTTCGTGGCCCAGGTCGAGAATCTGTCGGTCGACACCGACGAGCCCGCCAAGGTCGTGATCGACGAGGTGGCCGGCGTCGTGGTCATGGGCGACAACGTGCGCATCTCCACCGTCGCCATCGCCCAGGGCAACCTGACCATCCGCGTCGACGAGGCCCCGGCCGTCAGCCAGCCCGCCCCGTTCAGCCAGGGCAAGACCACCACGGTCCCGCAGTCCCAGGTTTCGGTCGACGAGGAAAAGGGCAAGCAGCTCATCACCCTGAAGAACGGCGCCTCGCTCTCGACCCTGGTGGCGGGCCTGAACAGCCTGGGCGTCACCCCGCGCGACATGA
The DNA here is from genome assembly GCA_945952175.1 of uncultured Phenylobacterium sp. Lineage (GTDB taxonomy): Bacteria > Pseudomonadota > Alphaproteobacteria > Caulobacterales > Caulobacteraceae > Phenylobacterium. Next base: position 2,582 of record CAMFHW010000417.1, read on the forward strand.
TCTCGATCCTGCAGGCCATCAAGGCCGCGGGCGCCCTGCAGGCCGACATCGAGGTGATGTGATGGACCTGTCGCCCATCGCCATCTCGCCGACGGTCAGCCAGGCGGCGGCCCAGACCCCGCCGACCGCCGAGCAGCTGGCCAAGCGCGCCAGCATCAAGCAGGCGGCCCAGGACTTCGAGGCCTCGTTCCTGCAGGTGATGTTCGGCGAGATGTTCTCGAGCGTCCAGACGCCGGCGATCGGCGGCGGCGGCGCGGGCGAGGAAGCCTTTAAGTCCTTCATGACCGAAGCCATGGCAAAACAGGTCGCCAAGCATGGCGGCGTCGGCCTGGCCGCCTCGGTGCAGAAGGAAATGCTGAAACTCCAGGGCTTGAGTTAGGAGACCCCATGGCGCTTTCCGCCAGCAACCCGTCCGACCGCGTCGAGCAGCTGATCATCCTGACCGAGCGCCTGACCGAGCTGATCGCGCTGGAGGCCCAGGCCTTCGAGCAGCATCGTCCGCAGGAAGCCGCCCAGTACGTCGACGAGACCTCGAAGCTCGCTAATGTCTATCGCCACGAGTCCGCCCGCGTACGCGCCGATCCTGGCCTGGTCTCCGCCGCCCCGCTCGCCCAGCGCACCCGGCTGATCCGTGCGACCGAGGCCTTCGACGCCGTGCTCGCCCGCCAGGGCCGGGCGCTGGAGGCCGCCAAGACCGTGACCGAAGGCCTGGTGCGCGCCATCGCCAACGAGGTCGCCAGCCAGCGCGCCGGCGTCTCCAGCTATGGCCCCGGCGCCGCGGTCCACAAGCCCGGCCTCGCCACCTCGATCACCCTGAACAAGCGCGCCTGAAGACGGAGGCCTCGCCGAAAGGCGATTGCCTCCCCGTGCGTCAAGCACGCCACCAATTCGCTCAGGTCCCACGAGCGGATGTCACAGGGTGGAAGCAGGCGTCGACCTCGCCGTTCTGACGGCATGGATGGACGGCCAGGGCCTCGGCTCCGGCCCCATCGAGGACGCGCGCCTGCTGGCGGGCGGCACCCAGAACATCCTGCTCCGCTTCACCCGCGCCGGGCGCGCCTATGTGCTGCGCCGGCCGCCGCCGCACCTGCGGGCCAATTCCAACGAGACCATGCGACGCGAGGCGCGGATGCTGGCCGCCCTGGCCGGCACGAATGTTCCGCATCCCGGCCTGATCGCCGCCTGTCCTGACGAAACCACGCTCGGCGCGGCCTTCTACCTGATGGAGCCGATCGACGGCTTCAATCCGTCCACCGGCCTCGAGCCCCTGCACGCCGACTCGGAGGCGATCCGCCACCGCATGGGCCTGGCCCTGGTCGAGGGCATCGCCGCCCTCGGCGCCCTGGACTATCGCGAGCGCGGACTGGCGGACTTCGGCAAGGTCGACGGCTATCTGGAACGCCAGGTCGCCCGCTGGAAGGCCCAGCTCGACAGCTACGCCCAGTTCGCCGGCTGGCCCGGCCCCGGCCAGATCCCCGGCGTCGACAAGGTGGCCGCCTGGCTGGAGCGCCATCGCCCGTCGACCTTCCAGCCTGGCATCATCCATGGCGACTACCACCTGTCCAACGTCATGTACCGCCACGACGGTCCCGAACTTGCCGCCATCGTCG
>CAMFHW010000418.1 GCA_945952175.1 uncultured Phenylobacterium sp.
GCCGAAAGCGATCCGGAAAAGGCGCTGATGACCGCCAAGGGGCCGGTCGACCTGATCATCGTCAACGCCACCGCCCGCTCGTTCGATGGCCTGCGCTTCACCGCCCAGATCCGCTCCGACGAGGCGACCCGCCATCTGCCGGTGTTGGCTATCGTCGATTATGACGAGCGGCCGCGGCTGGTGAAGGCGCTGGAGATCGGCGTCAACGACATCCTGCCCAAGCCGATCGACCCGCAGGAGCTGTCGGCCCGCGCGCGCACCCAGATCCGCCGCAAGCGCTACACCGACTATCTGCGCGACAACCTCGACCATTCGCTGGAGCTGGCGGTCACCGACCAGCTCACCGGCCTGCACAACCGCCGCTACATGACCGGCCAGCTCGACGCGCTGGCGAAGCGCGCCAGCCTCGGCGGCGATCCGGTCGCGGCCCTGCTGATCGACATCGACCACTTCAAGAAGATCAACGACGGCTACGGCCACGACGTCGGCGACGAGGTGCTGCGCGAGTTCGCCGTGCGCCTGGCCTCCAACGTCCGCGCCATCGATCTGCCATGCCGCTACGGCGGCGAGGAGTTCGTTGTGGTCATGCCCGACACCCGGCTGGAGGACGCCGAACGGATCGCCGAGCGCATCCGCCTGCACGTGGCCGGTTCGCCCTTCCGCGTGAAAGGCGGGACCGAGCTCCTGACCGTCACCATCTCCATCGGCGTCGCCGCCACCATCGGCGCCTCCGACAAGCCGGAAGCCTTGCTCAAGCGCGCCGACGAAGGCGTCTACGAAGCCAAGGCGTCCGGCCGGAACCGCGTGATCATCCGCGCCGCTTAGCGGCTGACAAGCGCGCCTCCACAACCTAGGCTCGCGCTTCCGCAAGGGGAGTGGGGCATGAGGCTGCGTTCAATCGCCATTGTGGCGTTCGCAAGCGTGCTGTTGGCAGGTGCGCCGGGCCACACCCAGAACGCGGGCGTCGAGGAGATCGTCGTCACCGGCTCGCGCATGCAGGAGTATGACGCCGCGGCGACCCCCTTCGTCACGCTGCACAAGCGCGCCGACAACCTCATCACGCGCGTGACCGTGGTCTGCGATACGCGCGACCTGAGCCAGCGCAAGGCCGAGCTACGCGCGACCCTGCGCAACCTCGTAAAAGGCGCAGGTCAGGAGAAGACGATCAGCCTTGGCGTGGGTGACGAAGTCGTCGGCGCTTTCGACGAGACCCAGCTCGACAAGGTGATCGAGCCCGACGCCAAGGCGGACACGAGCAAGACGACCATCATCGTCAAGACGGCGCTCGCGCCCAACGACACCTTTGATGCAGCCACGGCGCGGATCAAGGCGTTCGCCGCGCGGACCGCCAAGGTGGGGCGAACCGAGATCTTGTTCCAGCACGACTGGGAGCTGACCCTGATCAATCCAGGCCAGTATCGCCCGGCGGTCATCAAGCTCGTGGCCGAGGACGCCCAGCGCACGGCGGCAGCCTTCGGCGAGGCCTATGCGGTCGAGGTGCAGGGCCTGCAACTGCCCGTGTCCTGGTATCAGGCCGGGCCGCTCGATCTGGCGCTTTACGTGCCCTACAAGCTGACGGTCCGCCCCGCGAAGCCCTGATCCCTAAACGAAAAACGCCCGGGCCTTGCGGACCGGGCGTCTTCGAAGATCGCGCTGATGCGCAGACCTACTTGATCTTGCCTTCCTTGAACTCGACGTGCTTACGCGCGATCGGGTCGTACTTCATCATCACCAGCTTCTCGGTCTTGGTCCGAGCGTTCTTCTTGGTGACGTAGAAATAGCCGGTGTCGGCCGACGAGTTCAGGCGGATCTTGATGGAGGCGGGCTTCGCCATGGTCGGTCCTCGCGGGGCCGGGCGAGCCGGCAGGTGTTCGAAAGAGCCGCGGAAAATACGAATCCCGCGCGCAAAGTCAATGCCGGCTTAGAGCTGGCGCGGCTTCGCCGGTCCCTGGCGGAAGCGCACATAGGGGATCGGCCGCTTGGGGTCCTCCAGCCGCGCCATCACCTCGGTGATCACGCCGCGGGTCACCATGGGCAGCTTCAGGTCCAGCGCCTCGGCGAATTCGAACCAGGCGATCTCCTCCAGCTCGCCGCAGTCGGGCTGTCGCTCCAGGCTGGTCAGATGCTCGGCGTCGGCCATCAGGAACCAGGTGTCGAACCGCTTGGCCAGCATCGGCGGGGTCACGGCGCGATAGACGATCGACAGGGCCGCCAGGTCCGGCGTCGCGCCGTGGGCCAGGAAATCGCGCCAGGGGCCGACGCCGGGGCGTGGCTCGCCCGGCTTGCCGAGCAGCAGGCCGGCCTCCTCGAAGGTCTCGCGGATCGCGGCGAGGCCGAGCGCTCGGGCCTTTCCGGGCGAGACGTAGGCATGGAACTTGGCCGCCACCTCGGGCCGCAGGTCCGTGGCGAAGGGCGCGCGATAGTCGGTCTTGTCGATCCGCCCGCCGGGGAAGACCCACAGGTTGGCCATGAAATCGTGGCCGCCATGGCGCTTGCCCATCAGCACGCGGGGCTTGGGTCCGTCGCGGCGGATGATGAACAGGGTGGCGGCGTCGCGGGGCTTCGCGGCGCGGGCGCCCGCCTGGCGCACGCGGTTGCCTTCCGCCTGTCTCTGGGCTTGCAGGGTCTCGGTCATGAAACAACTGTATGACCCGAGTCCGCCGCTGCAAACCGGCGCCCTAGCGTAAAGCGCGAGGTTTCTTAGCGCCGCTTGCCCTTGCGCACGCCCTTTGGCGGTCCGCCGCGGCGCTTGGCGTCGACCGAGCCCGGCTTGCGCCGCACGCCCAGCCGCGGCCGCGGCGCGTTGCGGTCCGGCGGGGCGGGGTCGCTGATCATGTCGAACAGCAGGCCGCCGGTGATCGGGGTGGCCTCCACCAGCTCGACCTCGACCTCCATGCCCAGCGGCCAGCGTGCGCCGCTGCGCTCGCCCACCAGGGCGTGCAGCTTGTCGTCGTGGATGAAGAACTCGCCGCCCAGCTTGGAGACCGGCACGAGCCCGTCGGCGCCCGTCTCGTCCAGCCGCACGAAGAGGCCGAAGCGCGTCACCCCGGTGATCCGGCCGGAGAAGGTCGCGCCCACCCGGTCGGCCAGGAAGGCGGCGACATAGCGGTCGGTCGCGTCGCGCTCGGCGGCCATGGCCCGGCGCTCGGCGAAGGTGATCATCTCGGCCGTGTCCTTCAACTGCGAGATGTCGCGGTCGGTCAGGCCGTCGTCGCCGAGGCCGAGCGCGCGGATCAGGCCGCGATGGACGATCAGGTCCGCATAGCGGCGGATCGGCGAGGTGAAGTGGGCGTACTTGGCGAGGTTCAGCCCGAAGTGGCCGATGTTCTCGGTCGAATAGTGCGCCTGCATCTGGGTGCGCAGGACCACCTCGTTGACGATCGCGGCGTGCGGCCCCTCGCGGGTCTGGTCGAGCAGCCGGTTGAAGCGGTCGGTGCGTGGCGCCTCGCCCTTCGACCAGTTGATGCCGATGGTGCCCAGGAACTCGACCAGGGACTGCATCTTCTCCTGGCTGGGCGTGTCGTGGACCCGGTAGATCAGCGGGCTGCGCTTGGCCTCCAGGGTCTCGGCGGCGCAGACATTGGCCTGCACCATCATCTCCTCGATCAGCTTGTGCGCCTCCAGCGAGGCCCGGGGCTGGATCGACGCGACCTCGCCCTCCGGCGAGATGACGATCCGCCGCTCCAGGCTTTCGATGGCGAGCGGCGAGCGGGCGTCGCGGCCGATCTTCATGCAGGCATAGGCCGCGTAGAGCGGCTTCAGGATGGTCTCCAGCAGCGGCCCGGTGGCCTCGTCCGGCCGCCCGTCGATCGCCGCCTGGGCCTGCTCGTAGCTGAGCTTGGCGGCCGAGCGCATCAGGCCGCGCACGAAGCGGTGGCTCCTCTTGCGGCCCGACCGGTCGAACACCATCCGAACGGCCATGCAGGCGCGGTTCTCGCCCTGGCGCAGCGAGCAGAGCCCGTTCGACAGCCGCTCGGGCAGCATCGGCTCGACCCGGTCGGGGAAATAGACGCTGTTGGCCTTCTCCCGGGCCTCCTTGTCGAGCGCCGAGCCCGAGCGGACATAGGCCGCCACGTCGGCGATCGCGACCCAGACCACCCAGCCGCCGGCATTGGCAGGGTCCTTGTCCGGCTCGGCATAGACCTGTCTCTTATACACATCTGACGCTGCCGACGACTCCTTACGTGTA
>CAMFHW010000419.1 GCA_945952175.1 uncultured Phenylobacterium sp.
GGTCTGGACCTGCTCGGGCAGGACATTGGCGGTCATGGCGATGATCGGCGTCGCCTGGGCGGCGGCGGATCCCGACGACCGGATCGCGCGCGTGGCGGTCAGGCCGTCCATCACCGGCATCTGCACGTCCATCAGCACCAGGTCATAGGCGCCCTGAGCCATGGCCTCGACGGCCTGGACGCCGTTCTCGGCGGTCTCGATCTCCACCTCGAACGGCCGCAGCAGGGTCAGGATCAGCTCGCGGTTCACCGCCACATCCTCGACCACCAGCAGGCGCAGCGGCCGCTCCAGGCTCTCCGACCGGGGGCCGGCCTCGTCCTCGGCCAGGGCCTCGGCGCGGGGCAGCACCACCTCGAACCAGAAGGTCGCGCCTTCGCCCGGATGGCTCTCCGCGCCGATCAGCCCGCCCATCAGGTCCAGGGTGCGCTTGCAGATGGCCAGGCCCAGGCCCGTGCCGCCGTACTGGCGGCTCACCGAGGCGTCGGCCTGGGTGAAGCGGTCGAACAGGTGGTCGATCTGGTCCGGCGACAGGCCGATGCCGCTGTCGGCCACCTCGACCCGCAGGCGGTCATGGCTGTCGCTGGCCGCCGACTGGTGGACGATCACCGTCACCCCGCCGCGGTCGGTGAATTTCAGCCCGTTCGACAGGAAGTTCAGCATCACATGGCGCAGCTTGGCGGAGTCGCCGCTCAGCGGCCGCGCCGCGCCCTCGGTGCGGACAGTGAGCGCAAGCCCCTTGGCCGAGGCGGTCTCGGCCAGCAGTCCCGCCACCGCGCGCGCCTCGGCGGCCGGATCGAAGGGCCGCTCCTCCAGCACCGCCGCGCCGGCCTCCAGCTTGGAGAAGTCGAGCACGCTGTTGACCAGCTCGAGCAGGGTGCCGCTCGCCTGGTGGATCAGCTCCACATGCCGGGCGTCCTCGGCGTCCAGGCGGCGCGAACCGCGCAACACGCCCGAGAAGCCGATGATGGCGTTCAGCGGCGTTCGCAGCTCGTGGGTCATGTTGGCCAGGAAGTCGGACTTGGCCGCCGCCGCCTGTTCGGCGCGGAACCGGGCCTCGACAAGCTCGGTCTCCAGGGCCTTGCGGGCGTCGATCGGCCGCGAGACCGAGATGACGCGGGGCTCGTCGTCGGGCCCGGTCGCCGGCAGGACGCTGAAATTGGTCTCCACCCAGAGGCTGCGCCCGTCCTTGCAGATCACCCGGTACTGCTGGGTCATCTCGCCCCGCGCCTCGACCATGCGGCCGATCTCGCGCGGCAGCCACTTGGCGTCCTCGGGATGCAGGAAGGTGTAGTTGGGGGTCTGGTAGAGTTCCTCGACCGTGTAGCCCATGGTCCGCGTGATCGAGGGCGACAGATAGAGCCGCTTGCCCGACAGGGTGTTCATCGCGATCACGTCGATGATGTTGTCGGCCAGCATGTGCGCCTCGGCCTCGGAGGCGCGCAGGCGGTCGTGGGTGTCGTCGAGGCCCCGGCGGGCGCGGCTCATGCGGATCACGCCGTCGCCGGCGAACAGGAAGGCCAGGCCCAGCATGCCCAGCATCGGCGCCATGCGGAAGTGCAGCGGATTGGGTCCGAAGATCACCACCAGCGGGATCAGGATCATCGGCCACAGGCCGCCGATCACCAGCCCTGCCCGCGACTGGTAGGCCCAGGTCTGGGCGAAGAAGATCACGCTCAGCCACATGATCGCGCCGCTGGCGGCGCCCTCGATCGCGCCCGAGGTCCACAGCATGGCGCCGAGCACGGTCCAGCAATTGACCACGGCGAAAAGGCTGAGCGCGTAAGCCGCGCGGACCCCGATCGGCACGGCCTCGCGCCGCGCCTGGCGCACGGTGGCGAACCAGGCGAACAGCTCGGCCGCCAGGGCCGCCGCGATCCAGACGGCGACGTGCAGGGGCGGGGCCATCATCACGGCGAGCCCGCCCATGCCCAGCGTCAGGCCGACGCGCAGGAAGGCGCCCTCGTGTGCGATGGCGGCCAGCTCGTCCAGGCCGTCGTCGAGATACTTCAGCAACCGAGCAGTCCCCAAGTCAGGGCCCCAGTCTGACGCCGCCGGCTTGAAATGAAGTTACCAGCAAATCAGCCACTTAGCGCGACCTAAGCGCGCACATCGCACCCTTGGGTAGGCGGGGGTCGGTCGTGGCGCTCGGCGGCGCTCAATTCCCTTCTCCCCTCGCGGGAGAAGGTGGCCTTGCGGAGCAAGGTCGGATGAGGGGGCCGCGCAGGCCTTACCGAATTGCTTTGGGCGGAAGCGGCGGGTGGGGGAGCAAGACCCCTCATCCGTCGGGCCTTCGCCCGACACCTTCTCCCGCAAGGGGAGAAGGGGACCTCCGGTATCTCTGCGCGCCTTAAGGCGGCGGGGCGGCGAGGACCTCGCGCTTGCCGGCGTGGTTGGCGGGGCTGACCACACCCTCCTGCTCCATCCGCTCGATCAGCGAAGCGGCGCGGTTGTAGCCGATCTGCAGGCGGCGCTGGACGTAGGAGGTCGAGGCCTTCTTGTCGCGGGTCACCACGGCCACGGCGCGGTCGTAGAGGTCGTCGCCGGAGCCGCCGCCGTCCTCGCCGAAGCCGAAGTCGCCGTCCTCGCCGTCCTCTTCGCCACCGGCGGTGATCTCTTCGAGGTATTGCGGCTGACCCTGGTCGCGCAGGAACTTGGCCACGGCCTCGACCTCGCCATCGGAGACGAACGGGCCGTGCAGGCGGGTGATGCGGCCGCCGCCGGCCATGTAGAGCATGTCGCCCTGGCCGAGCAATTGCTCGCCTCCCTGTTCGCCCAGGATGGTGCGGCTGTCGATCTTGGAGGTGACCTGGAAGCTGATCCGGGTCGGGAAGTTGGCCTTGATGGTGCCGGTGATCACGTCGACCGACGGACGCTGGGTGGCCATGACCAGGTGGATGCCGGCGGCGCGGGCCATCTGGGCCAGGCGCTGCACGGCGCCTTCCACGTCCTTGCCGGCCACCAGCATCAGGTCGGCGACCTCGTCGATCACGACGACCAGGTAGGGCATGGGCTTGGGGTCGATCCGCTCGCTCTCGTAGACCGGGCGGCCGGCGTCGTCGAAGCCGGTCTGGACGGTGCGCTCGAAGTGCTCGCCCTTGGCCGCGGCCTCCTTGGCGCGCTCGTTGTACGAGGCCACGTTGCGGACGCCGATCTTCGACATCATCCGATAGCGGTCCTCCATCTCGCGCACGGTCCATTTCAGCGCGACGATGGCCTTCTTCGGGTCGGTGACGACGGGCGCCAGCAGGTGCGGGATGCCGTCATAGACCGACAGTTCGAGCATCTTCGGGTCGATCATGATGAACCGGCATTGCTCCGGCGGCAGGCGGTAGAGGATCGACAGGATCATGGCGTTGACGCCCACCGACTTGCCCGAGCCGGTGGTGCCGGCGATCAGCAGGTGGGGCATCTTCGACAGGTCGGCGATATAGGGCTCTCCGCCGATGTTCTCGCCCAGCGCCATGGGCAGGGCCTGGCTGGACTTCTCGTATTCGGAGCTGGCCAGCAGGTCGCGCAGATAGACGGTCTCGCGCCGGGCGTTGGGCAGCTCGATCCCGATGGCGTTGCGCCCCGGCACCACGGCCACGCGGCAGGCGGCCACGCTCATCGAGCGCGCGATGTCGTCGGAAAGCGCCACCACCCGGGCCGACTTCACGCCGGGGGCGGGGACCAGTTCGTAGAGGGTGACCACGGGGCCCGGGCGGATCTGGTCGATCTGGCCGCGCACGCCGAACTCGGCCAGCACGCTTTCCAGCAGCTGGGCGTTCTGGCGCAGGGCGCCCTCGTCGAACATCGAGGCGCGGGGCTTGGGCTTGGCCAGCATGGCCAGTTCCGGCAGGGCGAAGCCGCCCGGCTTGACGAAGTCGAACGCGCCCTGGGCCTCCCGCAGCTCGCGGCCGGAATCCTTCGGCGCCGCCTTCGGGGCCTTGATGGCGACGGGGCTGGCCTGGGGCTGTGGCGCGGCGGCGGCCATCGGCTCGTCATCCTCGATCGCCTCGCCGACCGGCTCGGCCGGCGCGCGCTCGGCCACCGCCGGCGGGGCGCGGCGCGGCTGCACCGGCGCCATGGGCTTGAGCGGCGCCTGGACCTGGGCGGCCAGGGGCTTGGGCTTCGGGCGCATCGCCTGGCCGGCCCAGCGGGCGAAGGCGGCGACGTCGAGATGCCGGACGCCGACCGCATAGCCC